>JBBSVD010000001.1:0-116538 GCA_038233835.1 Flavobacteriales bacterium
AGCCTTCAAGTAGAAGGTATCCTGCTATCATTTTTGAAAGAGAACGTGAAGCGGGAGATCAAATATTAAATATTGAAGGTTTACAAGCTTCCATAGACGGGGAGGTAATTTTTAAGAATGTAGATATCAATCTTAAAAAGGGTGATAAAGTAGTGATATACTCTAAAGATTCTAGAGCTTCTACAGCGTTTTATGAAATATTAAATGGAAAACAGAAAGCGGATGCAGGCACCTATAATTGGGGTGTTACCACTAATCAATCTTACTTACCGCTAGATAATTCTGCGTTTTTTGAAAATGATTACACATTGGTAGATTGGTTGAGACAATGGGTAAAAACGGAAGAGGAGCGTGAAGAGGTGTATATTAGAGGATTCCTTGGTAAGATGATCTTTAGTGGTGAAGAAGCGCTTAAAACATCTAGAGTTCTCTCTGGAGGAGAAAAGGTGCGATGTATGTTAAGCCGAATGATGATGATGCGTGCAAATGTGTTAATGCTTGATGAACCTACAAATCACTTGGATCTGGAATCTATTACTACTTTTAATAATTCATTAAAGAATTTTAAAGGAACCGTTCTGTTCACAACCCATGATCATGAATTTGCTCAAACTGTTGCTAACAGAATTATAGAATTAACTCCTTCTGGTGTTATAGATAGATATATTACATTTGATGAGTATATGGAAGATAAAAAGATAAAAGAGCAAAGAGATAAAATGTATGCGGTTACTGCATAAATTAATATTCTATTAAAATAAAAACCCCTTAAATTTAATTTAAATTTTAGGGGTTTTTATTTTAATTATACTCCTTTATAATATTTGTATAAATCGTAGATACCGAAGGCTATAAATCCAAAGGCCAATATAATTCCTAAAGTTGTATTTTCCACAGTGTCATAAAGTAAATAGAGTTTATAACATCCATAAATTAAAAAAATTAAACCAAGAACAAGGTGCCAGATATTTCTCTTTTTTGGGATATCATTCTGCATTTGTAAAATCTTCTGGGAATGTTGCTTTTGCTATTTTCAAGGCTGCATTCAGGTGGTTGTTATCCACCAATAGCTGAACCTGACCTGGAAGACCTCCTCCAAATCCGGCTCGTAATCCAGAATCAAAATCGTTTCTTACTCTACTAGAAAAACCTTCATCATTAAAGATCTCCTGTAAATATTGGACGTTTGTTTCCGGTCCGGTGTAAACATGCTCATATTCCTGATCTGTACTCATATTCAATATTTTTTATTTCTACTAAGTTAAGTATAGATATTCTGCTAGCGTAGGAATTTGCTCTGAATTAATCCATTAGGCATTATAAAATTTGCTTCTCCATATAGAAGAGCTAAAATTCTTTCCTTTTTTAAAACCGATGAAAAGTGCCATTCCAGCAACCCACTTAAACATAAAGAAAAATATCATTAGAAACTCTGAAGTGGACATTTTTGGACTAAACATTCCATTTGGAATTAGAAATGTAATCAAGAAACTAATCACCAATAATACTAACATGAAGTTTTCAAGATTTTTAAATGGCCACATTAGTAGTTTTCTGAATGGATGCAGATCATTACCCCAAGAATGGATCAAATAATAATATTCATTTCCAATAGGAGCAAAAAGAAGAGGATCATCTGCATTTTGCAACTTAAATAGTTTTGCTGGAGCCATAATTTTAAAACCTTCTAATTTTGTTTGATGTATATTTTCTAAATTTTTAATTTTTGAGATAGCTTCATAGGGAATTTCTGCCTTAAAATAGGCCGAAGGTAAAAATCGCAATCTATAATCGATGCATATCTTTTCTATATCTTCAAGATGATAAATCTTATTGCTCTCTAGTTCATCTATATTGAAGCTATTAAAATTAATATCATCATTTTCATTCAAAGCTTCAGTGATTAGAAAATCCTTCTGTTCTTCCTGCCGAAATATTCTTTGAACTTCCGCCAGAATTTCAATTTCAGAAACTCTTTTATTTCTGGCTTTCAAAATTTGATCGGGAATATGAGTGCCTTTTAGTGTCATCTTTTTAAATCCTTAAGTAACTCTAATTTAGTTATTTGAATCATAAATAACAACGCAATTATTAACTTTAATATTTGTTGAATGTCAAAGTTGCAACAGTTCCCTTAAGAAGCCTTCCCGAGGCTGAATATATATAAGCCGGTGAATAATAAATTAATTACAAAAGTTCTTATCCATCGCGTAGTTGCTTGAGATTTTAAAGCGAAAGATATTATCGCTGCAATTATGAAAGGAAGTTTATGCAGTAAATGGAACTGAACTGACCGCTATGTTGAATGGAAATATTGTTAAATTAAAAAATGTTGCTAGAAATGTTGTAAAGCCAACAATTTGTAGGTGTTGATCAATCTAATCGAGTGAACAGTGTTATTAATACTGTGCTATTTACTCATTACGATTACTGGCTTTCAGGCCACTATGAAAAGAAATAAAAAGGCATCATTCTCTATATTTAGAAAATGATGCTTTTTATTATTGATAGGAATAAATTATCTCAATTCGGCTTGTAGCTCTTTCTCAAAGCGCTGTTGTAATTTTTGCATGATCTTATCAACTTGTTTGTCAGTTAACGTATTGTGTTCATCTTGAAATTTAAAGCTAACAGCGTAACTTTTCTTACCTTCAGGTAAATTCTCGCCTTGGAATACATCAAATAGATTTACAGATTGCAATAGTCTTTTTTCTGTTTGAATTGCAATTTCTTCAATCTGCTTATAATTGATATTATTATCTACTAACAAAGCAAAATCACGTCTCACTGACGGAAATTTAGGGATCGCTTTAAATACTGTTTTTTGAGATTTAGCAGCAGCCTGAACCAAATCCCAATTAAAATCGGCAAATAAAACTTCTTGCTGAATCCCGAAATGCTTGGTGACAGATTTTTTAATAAGTCCAAATTCAACTAATCTCGATTTCCCGGCACTTATAGAAATTCCTTCAGAAAAGATATCTGCTTTTACATCGCCAGCTTTTAAAGAAGAGATACCAAGTCTTTCCAAAATGCGCTCGATAATTCCCTTGATATAAAAGAAAGAACCTTTAACGCTTTCTGAATCCCAGTTTTCAGCAAACTTATTTCCGGTTACAAATAAACTCAAATGCTTATTTTCTATTCTACCACTTTCATAATTATGATAGGTTTTACCGAATTCAAATAATTTAAGATCGGTTTGTTTTCTGTTTATATTATAAGATACTGCCTCCAATCCTGAAAACAATAAAGACTGTCTCATAACTGAAAGATCCTGACTCAACGGGTTTAACATTATCACGCTCTGTTCTTTACTTAACTGCTCGCTAAGATTTAAGTATACTAGTGTGGTGAGTGAGTTAGCCATAGTTTCGTAAAAACCTTGTCCCACCAACTGATTAGCTATAAGGTTTTGAAGCTTATAATCTTCAAATTTTCCTGAATTGGAAATAGAGGCATTAAGTTTAGTGCATGTTTCAATATTATTATATCCATAGATCCGAAGAATTTCCTCTATAACATCGGCTTCTCGTTGTACATCAACCCGATAAGATGGAATAGTAAGGCCCATTCCAGATTCGGTTACATTATTCACTCGAATATCTAAAGATGCTAAGATAGATTTGATAGTTTCTTCTTCCAGATTCTGCCCAATTAGCTTGTTCACCTTCTCGAAGGTTAGAAATACTTGAAAATCTTCAATTTTCTTGAAGTATAGATCATCTATTTCACTGGTGATCTCACCACCAGAAATTTCCGTGATCAGTAATGCTACTCTTTTAAGAGCATACTCTGTGATGTTTGGATCTATACCACGCTCAAATCTAAAAGAAGCGTCGGTGTTTAATCCATGTCTTTTTGCAGTTTTCCTAATGCTCACCGGATTAAAATAAGCGCTTTCTAAAAATAGTTTTGTAGTAGTTTCAGAAACTCCACTATTAATCCCTCCAAAGACCCCCGCGATACATAAAGGTTTTTCAGTATCACATATCATGAGATCTTCTTCATGCAACTCACGTTCAACTTCATCTAGGGTAGTAAATTTAGTCCCCGCTTTTAAAGTTTTAACATGTATCTCATTTCCTTTAATTTTTTCAGCATCGAAGGCGTGCAAGGGTTGTCCCATTTCATGCATCACATAATTAGTAGCATCTACAATAGTGTTTTTAGGATTGATTCCAATTGCTTTTAGTCTATTCTGAAGCCATTTTGGAGACTCTTTAACGCTTACTCCAGAAATAGTAACTCCACAATATCTTGGTGCCAGATTAGAATCTTGAACATGAATAGGAATTCTTAAACTTCTGCTGTCTACATGAAACCCGCTTACAGAAGGAGTTATTAATTCTAAACTTAAATTTTGTTGTTGATATCCAGCTTTAAGATCGCGTGCCACGCCCCAATGACTCATGGCATCTGCGCGGTTAGGAGTTAGACCAATTTCAAAAACATGATCGTTCTCTATTTTGAATATCTCTGCTACGGCTGTTCCGGGAGTAAGATTTTTATCTAGCACCATGATTCCATCGTGACTCATTCCTAGTCCAAGCTCACTTTCAGAACAAACCATTCCATTACTTGCCTCTCCTCTTATTTTACCTTTTTTTATTTGCCAAGCTTCACCTTTGTCATCATATAACGTAGTGCCTATGGTCGCTACGGGAACATTTTGTCCTGCTTCAATATTTGGAGCACCACAAACTATTTGCAATTCTTCACCATTACCAATAGCTATCTTACACAATTTAAGTCTATCGGCATTAGGATGAGGGATGCAGCTCTTTACATGACCAACTACAATACCTTCCAAACCACCTTTCACACTCTGAAAGTTATTGATTCCCTCTACCTCTAAACCCAGGTCTGTAAGTAAATGCCCGGTTTCTTCGGGATTATTAGGAAGTTTAATAAATTGCTTTAGCCAGTTATAAGAAATTTTCATCGAATAGGTTTTTCAAGCCGCAAAGATACTATTACCAATGCTATTGACATAATTAGAAAATTGTTTTTTAACAGATTGTCTGGCAAAAGGAAAGGAGGTGTTGCCACCTCCTTTCGTGAATTGTTCTTATTCTATGAGATCACTGGGATTTGCTGAAATTTTGAACCACAACTTTTTTCCAATCCTTTGTATCCTTTGCTTGCTCATAAATTACCCATTCTACAGCGCCATCATTCTTGCTGATCTCATGACGAGAGTTTTGTTTTTCACCTTTTCTATCAACATAAGATTCCATTAACTCCATCTTATTATTTCCCATATCCTTTACTTTTAAATGGGACATTCTAATTCCCAATGGATCAGTGGTATTTAAAAAAGCCATATCGTATTGATCTTCTACAGCATCATATACAACTATTCTTTTCCCTACCACATCGTTATTCTGATTAGTGAAATTGATGGTTAAAATATTTCCACCTTCATCATAACTCGCTTCGCTGTGCATTTTATTTTGATTTGACACTTTATCCCCATCATAGTTGGTAATATCTATATTGTTTGTGCCATCAAGGAATTCAAACATCCTATGCTTATTATCTAGTTTAGCAAGTTTTGCCAGAGATGCACTGTATATCCGTTGATCAAAATCGGATTCGCTTTTTTTAGAGATATCAACAGATTTTTGAAGGTTTTTTTTAGCTTCTTCTTTATTGTCCATTTCTAGCAACAGATCGGCATAAGAGTCATAAGGATTTGCTTGGTCACTATATTCTTTAATTTGTGCCTCGAACACCATTTTAGCGGCATCCAAATCTTGGTCTTCCAGCATGAGAGTATAACCTAGAACATTTAATGGCTCTTCAAATCCGTTAAAAGTTTTGTCATTATTTAATTTTTGATACATTTTGAGGCTTCCTTCAATACCTTTTTCCTTGTACTCTTTATGAAGCTTATCTGACAAATTGGGTTCAACATTTTCTTGTCCTACTACTATAGAACTAAGGCATATAAGCAATAAGCCTACAATCCACTTAAGGTTTAATCGCGCTCTCATAATTTTGATTTAATATTAGTATTTAAAAAATAATGATGGGAGGATCTATTTTATGAGGGGAGAAAACTATATGATATTTCTATGTTGTTAGAGGTAGAAAATATAATATGGCAACTGCTATATTTTGGGGATAGAATTTTAAAGTTACGAAATTAGTTTTACATACTGATATTCAGTATCTAACAATTTTTCCAAGAAGAATTATCTAACTTATATAATTCCAAATATTTTTGTGTTTTGCAACTTGAGCGTAGGTATATTTCACCATAGCATGCTCTTCCTTTTGAAGATCTGGATCTTCGGTGAGCATTTGTTTTGCATAGGCTCTAGCCGACTTTAAAATCTGGGAATCTTTAATAATATCGGCAATCTTTAAATTAAGTACGCCACTTTGTTGGGTTCCCATAAGGTCTCCCGGACCTCTTAACCTAAGATCTACTTCTGCAAGTTCAAATCCGTCATTGGTGCTAACCATGGTTTGTAATCGTGTTTTACCATCTTCAGAGAGTTTGTGGCCAGACATTAGGATGCAATAACTTTGCTCTGCCCCTCGACCCACACGACCGCGTAATTGATGAAGTTGTGAGAGACCAAAGCGTTCTGCGCTTTCAATGATCATTACACTTGCATTAGGAACATTTACCCCAACTTCTATTACAGTAGTAGCTACCATTATTTGAGTGTCACCATTTACAAAACGTTCCATTTCATAATTCTTGTCTGCAGGTTTCATCTGTCCATGTACAATCGAGATCTGATATTTTGGCATTGGAAATTCTCTTGCGATACTTTCATATCCATCCATCAAATCTTTATAATCCATTTTTTCTGATTCCTGGATCAATGGATAAACGATATAAATTTGCCTTCCTTTTTCAATTTCATCCCGAATAAATCTGAAGACTTTTAGTCGATTACTATCATATCTGTGAACCGTTTTTATGGGCCTTCTTCCGGGAGGTAATTCGTCTATCACAGAGACGTCCAGATCGCCATATAAACTCATCGCCAAAGTTCTTGGAATAGGGGTGGCGGTCATGACCAAGATGTGTGGTGGCAAACTATTTTTTTGCCACAATTTTGAACGCTGTTCTACTCCAAATCTATGTTGCTCATCTATAATTGCAAGCCCTAAATTTTTGAATTTTACCTTATCTTCTAGCAGTGCATGAGTGCCAATTAAGATGTCTAATTCCCCATTTTCAAGTTTTTCGTGAATTTCTCGTCTCTTTGAAGTTTTAGTTGAACCAGTAAGTATTTCTATACTGGTATTAAGTTCTTTACATAAATCAACTAATCCAGAAAAGTGCTGTACTGACAAAATTTCAGTAGGGGCCATTAAGCAGGCTTGAAAACCGTTGTCAAGTGCTATTAACATTGACATTAAGGCCACAATGGTCTTTCCAGATCCTACATCCCCCTGCAAAAGCCGATTCATTTGTGCGCCACTCCCCAAATCACTCCTAATTTCCTTGATTACTTTTTTCTGAGCACCGGTTAATTCGAAGGGTAAATGCATTTTATAAAAATCTTCAAAATTGGCTCCAATAGTTTCAAAAACAAATCCCTTGATCCGTTTTTTATGGATCATATTTTTTACCAAAAGTTGCAATTGGATGTAAAATAATTCTTCAAATTTCAATCGAAATGTGGCCTTGGAAAGTAGCTCTTGACTGGTTGGAAAATGCACATTAAAAAGTGCCTCCGATCGTGAAATTAATTTGAGATCTTCATGAATATTTTTTGGAAGGGTATCATAAAATCTTCCTTTGATTTCAATAAATAATTGCTGCATTAATTTATTGATCACTCTATTAGAAATTCCTTTGTTAACTAGTTTTTCTGAAGAAGGATAAACCGGTTGCATAGCGGTCCTTAAACTTTTTTCATGTTCTTCCAATAATTCCATCTCTGGATGTGGCATACTAAACAGGCCATTAAACCAATTTGTTTTTCCAAAGATCACATAAGAAGTATTTATCTTTAGATTTTCCCTGATCCATTTATGACCTCTAAACCATACCAATTCCATTTTCCCGGTATCATCAACAAATTCGGCCACCATAAGTTTGCCTCTTTGTTGTTCAACCGTTCTAATATTTACTATTTTACCAATGATCTGTACTTCAGCAGAGTTTTGTTGAAGTTGATTTATTTTGTAATAGTTGGTCTTATCTAAATATCTATTAGGAAAAAAATTGATGAGATCTTGATAGGTGTGAATACCTAATTCCTTTTTAAAAAGCTCGGCTCTACTTGGGCCTACACCTTTTAAATAATCTATGGGAGTTTGTAACAAATTGGGATTCATGAAACGAAGATATTAAAATCATTTTTTAGCTACACGCTGTTTTATTTTAGTTTGAAGGGAATGCTCGCATTTAGTTATTAATAACCATAAGTAATGGCGGTTTAACCTTATTATTATAGAAAGATATCTCATTTAAAAGATTGATTTTGTATTTTGCCACGTTATTTAGTCCCATTTAATGAAACAGTTTTTTTTACTTTTTTTTGTAGCTTTTACAAGCATTGCTTTAGCGCAAGAAAACCGTAATTTAAACCAAGGACTTAACTTAGATTTCCTTCAGCTGGATGCAGAAGTTAGCATTTTCCCAAAAACTAAAACCGTATCTGGAAATACCCTTTTTAAGGTACAAATCCTAAATCATATAGATTCCTTATTCATTGATGCTAAGAATATGGAATTTTCTGAAGTTCTAGTAAATAATAAAAAAGTAAAGTTTAGTAATGATGGTAGCCGAATTTGGATAAAAAACCAGTTTAAAGCTGGGAATAATTACGCTATTTCTTTAGCTTATTCAGCTAAACCAAACAGAGCGATGTATTTTATAAATTGGGACGCTCCCAAAGAACTTTCAGTAACAAGACAGGTTTGGACACAAGGGCAGGGACGGGATAATTCTAACTGGATACCGAGTTTCGATGATATGACGGAGAAACTTTTAATAAATCTCAGCATCAATTTTAATAAGGATTATGAAGTTGTAGCTAATGGAACATTACAAGGGAAAAAAGTATTGAATGATAGTATAACTCAATGGAACTATAAAATGGATCACCCAATGAGTAGCTATTTAATGGCTGTTGCTGCGGGGAATTATGCCTATCAAAGTCTGGAATCTGCTTCAAAAGTCCCAATCAAATTTTATTATGAAATTCAGGACTCATTAAAAATTGAACCTACTTTCAGATATTCTAAACAAATTTTCGATTTTTTAGAAAAGGAAATAGCGGTGCCTTATCCTTGGGCAAACTATAAGCAAATTCCTGTACAGGATTTTATATTTGCCGGAATGGAAAATACAGGAGCTACCATATTTTCAAATTCACTTGTTATAGATTCTACAGCCTTCAATGATGAAAATTATGTTTTTGTAAATGCTCATGAATTAGCGCATCAGTGGTTTGGAAACATGGTTACACAAGATAGCAGCAAAAATCATTGGTTACATGAGGGTTTCGCAACTTACTATGCATGGTTAGCTGAAAAAGAGGTGTTTGGGGAAGATTATTTTTATTGGAAATTATTCCAGTCTGCAGAGCAATTAAAAGAGTTAAGTGATTCTGGAAATGGAGAATCTTTATTGAATCCGAAAGCAAGTTCTTTAACCTTTTATCAAAAGGGAGCTTGGGCATTGCATATATTAAAAGAATTGATCGGGGAGGAGCATTTCCATCGAGCCGTCAAAAATTATCTTCTGAATAATGCCTACTGCACTGTTACGACTGAAGATTTTATCGCTGAAATTGAAAAAGTGAGTGATGTTTCAATAGACTCATGGGAGCAAAATTGGTTAAAACAAAGTGCTTTTCAAGGCACTGAAGCATTGGCATCGCTGGAAAGATCAGATTTTGTTAAGAAATACATGGAATTAGCTGCTTTACGTGAAACTCCGTTTTCTCTAAAAAAAGAACTCTTATCTAAAGCTCTGGACCAACCAATCAATGAATATTTAGGACAAGAAGCTATTTTTCAACTTTCGGGAGAAAACTCTACTGAAGCTAATGCGCTTTACAAAAAGGCTTTTGCAACAAATAATATTATGATACGGCAAGCCATTGCTGTAAGTATAGATAAAATTCCAACAGAATTAAAATCAGAATTTTTTGGACTTTTGAGAGATGATTCTTATGTAACAATAGAAAACGCCTTATTGAAATCTTGGCTTCAGTTTCCTGAAAAAACAAAATTTCTAATAGGTAAGACTAAAGATATACAAGGTTTTCAGAATAAAAATGTACGCTTACTTTGGTTAACTATCAATCTAGTAACTCCAAATCTAGGCACAGAGAGGAATAAGGAATATTATAAGGAACTTTCTGAAAGTACTAGTAAATATCTTCCTCTTGGATTAAGGCAAAATGCATTTGGATATTTATATCAATTAAATGCATTTAACAATGAAAATTTGAAGGATCTCTTAAGTGGGGCTCAGCACCATAATTTTAGATTTAAAGATTATTGCAGAAGTTTGTTAGATAAGCTGCTGCAACAGGAAGAATACAGAGTACAATATGCAGAATTAAGAGAGACTCTAAACCCTACAGAACAAGAGTTTTTAATTAGAAAATTAGAAAATTTATGCGAGCACTAGTAATTTCTGGAGGTGGAAGTAAAGGTGCTTTTGCAGGTGGAGTGGCTCAATATTTAATTGAAAAAATGGGCAATGAGTACGATCTATATCTAGGGACTTCTACCGGGAGCTTATTGATCTCTCATTTAGCTCTAAATAAAACCCAAAAGATCAAAAAGGTTTACACCTCTGTTAATCAAAATAGCATCTTTAGCAACACACCTTTTTTAGTTACGAGAAAGCATGGTCAAGATAATATTAGTATCAATCATTTAAGTGTACTTTGGAATTTTTTAAAAGGAAAAAAAACATTTGGTGAGAGCGAAAATCTTAAAAAACTGATCCTAAATACAGTTACCGTAGAGGAATTTGAAGAGTTAAAAGCGAGTAATAAGGATATATTGGTAACGGTTTCTAATATTTCTTTGAATGAAGTGGAATATAAATCCATTCACGATTACTCTTATGAGGATTTTTGTGAATGGATATGGATCTCTTGTAATTATGTGCCTTTTATGAGTTTGGTGCAAAAGAATGGATGTGAGTATGCAGATGGAGGTTTTGGATCTATGGTGCCTATAGAAGAAGCAATAAAAAGAGGAGCTACAGAAATTGATGCGATTATCCTTCAAACAGAGGTTACGTATTTCAATAGGTTACCCTCTAAAAATGTATTTTCTCTAATAACTAACTTGTTCAGATATATGCTGGATAGAATTGAAAGGCAGAATATAAGAATAGGTAAATTTGAAGCAACTAATAAAGATGTTATTATAAATTTCTATTACACTCCTACAGTGTTAACCACTAATTCTCTTATTTTTGATAAGGTAAAGATGGAACGTTGGTGGGAGAGCGGATTTAGTTTTGCTAAATATAAGAATGAAGAATTGAACCAAATTGAACCTTAATGCGAGCATTGGTAATTTCTGGAGGCGGAAGTAAAGGGGCATTTGCTGGAGGCGTAGCCCAATATTTAATAGAAGAAGAAGGGAGGAAATACGATCTTTTTCTGGGAACTTCTACAGGTAGCTTGTTAATTCCTCATCTTGCAGATGGAAATATAAAAAAGGTATATGATATTTATACCAACGTTAACCAACGGAAAATTTTTAGTATCAATCCATTTGTGGTAAAAAAGAAAGATGGTAGAGAATATGTAACCATCAATTATTTTAATATGTTTTGGCAATTCGCTAAGAAGAAACGAACCTTTGGTGAGAGCAAGAACTTAAGAAAACATATCAAAAAGCATTTTTCTGAAGAAAATTTCAATTCGGTTAAAAGCAGAGCAAAGGATGTTGTGGTAACTGTATCTAATTTATCAAAAAATAGAGTAGAATATAAATCTATACACGAATTTTCTTATGATGATTTTTGTGACTGGATCTGGATAAGCTGTAATTACATCCCTTTTATGAGTCTTGCTACTAAAAATGGCTACGAGTATGCCGATGGTGGTTTGGGCTGCGTAGTGCCTATTAGAGAAGCTATTAAGCGTGGTGCTACAGAAGTGGACGCCATCATTTTGGAAGCTGAGAACATGGAATATAATAAGGTGCTAGGAAAAAACCCTTTTTCGCTCATGATCAACCTTTTTGGATTTCTGTTGGATCAAGTAGAATATCATGATGTAGTAGAAGGAAAGCTGGCAGCTATGAATAAAAATGTAAAACTGAATACTTATTATACACCGGTTCAATTAACCGAAAATTCTTTGGTCTTCAATAAAAAGGCTATGACCTCTTGGTGGCAGCAAGGTTTTGATTATGCCATGGAGCGCGAAATTCAGAAAAAAAATGATACCAATCTTTCCCTTAAAAAGATCTTATAATTAGATCGTGTTTCTAACTTCCTTCTTGATATATTCTAAAGCAGCTTCAGTTGGAGCGGTCTGTTTCATAAGCGCATTCAATATCTGCTGTCTTAATTCATCTGCAGTATTAACATCGTCTTGCTTTGCAGTTCTTCTGATAATCCCAATAGTTGCGTTTTTTGAGGTCTTGATTACATTCCAACACTCAGAAGTTAGATAAATCTGCTGCGCCAAATTATGATCGAATTCTTGATCTATTGTTTGCACCAATAAATTCTCATAGGCTTCTAGATCATTGTTCTTCGGCTTGATCCTTAACAACAATTTTCCAATGGAAATGCGTTCCACAAATAAAGCCATTCTTTCGAATGCCTGAAGTTTAATAGGTAAAGCTACTTTTTGATTTTCCTGTCTCAAAGTAAATAACCTTTTTTTCTCTTCGTTTGAAATATGCATCTGGAAAAAATAAAAAGAGATAAGTCCAACTAGAATGGCTGGAAGTATATTGTATAATAATTGTACTAGATTAAAATCGGTCATTGTTAATTGTTATTATGTACAGAAGTTTCTTCGGTTTCAGCTTCTTTGGTCTTCACTTTTTTATTTTTATCTTCAGAAAAATTGCCGCCTAAATAAGGACAATCCATATGTTCTTGAACAGATGTGAATGGCACTTTTGTCTTATTATATGCAAAAGTTGCTGCTAAAGTTTTAGTGATGTTCTTATCACTTAAATTAATATCAACATCATTCATGGTAAACTGAGATGGATGTTCATAACCACATGCATGAGTGATCTCTAAAAGTTCCTTTTTAAATTTGGTGAAGTAAGAGTTTACACGTTTGGCTTTATCTTCTACATTAATTCCCGCTTGTAACCATTTGTTGTGCGTGGTAATTCCTGTTGGACAGGTATTATTATGGCAAGATTGAGCCTGAATACAGCCTATGCTAATCATTGCTTCTCTGGCAACATTTATACTATCTGCTCCCATAGCAAATGCCATTACTGCTTTAGCTGGAAAACCTAATTTCCCGCTGGCTATAAATACTATTCTTTCTGTGATTTCTTTCTTACGAAATACATTGTAAAGATCTGTAAAAGCGTTTATAAATGGAAGAGATACGTGATCTGCAAAACTTGGAGGAGCTGCGCCGGTTCCACCTTCACCACCATCTACGGTAATAAAATCTGGTCCGCGATTGGTTTCCTTCATAATTGTTGCCAATTCTTCCCATTGTTTTAATTGGCCTACTGCAGATTTAATTCCAACCGGTAATCCTGTAGCAGCTGCTATTTCTTCAATAAAATCTACCATTTCGGGAACACTGCTAAATGCCGAATGTGTAGGTGGAGATAAAATATCTTTTCCTAAAGGCACGTGCCTAATTTCTGCAATTTCCTTAGTGATCTTAGACGCTGGAAGCACACCACCTTTGCCAGGCTTTGCGCCTTGAGATAACTTTACTTCAATAGCTCTAATTTGCGGATTGTCCTGAACCAGTTTTATCATTTTTTCCATAGAAAAATTTCCTTCATCAGAACGAACTCCAAAGTATCCGGTACCAAAATGAAAAACAACATCGGCTCCTTTTCTATGGTACGGAGATAAACCACCTTCTCCCGTGTTATGGTAAGCATTTGCAATTTTGCAACCTTCATTTAAAGATTCTACTGCTTTTGCAGATAAGGATCCAAAACTCATTGCCGAAACGTTTATAATAGATGCCGGTCTATAGGGTCTGCGTCTTTTATTGAAGGAACCCATTACCTTTGCACAGGCAATAAAATAAGGATGATCATAGTTTGGATGTGATTTCTCTAAACGATAGGCCAGCATTGAATTATTAATGAAAATATAATTGGTTCTGTAAATATCTTCATCAGTACCAAAACCTTCATAGTTGTTTTCATTCTTTGCTGAAGCATAGATCCATCCTCTTTCATTTCTATTGAAAGGAAGTTCTTCCCGATCACTAGCAACAATATACTGGCGCAGTTCTGGACCAATACTTTCCAGAAAATAGCGCAAGTGCCCAACCACCGGAAAATTATGCATTATAATATGCTCCTTGCTGAAAAAGACATCTTTTATAGCTACAATAGCTAAGAAGAATAAAACCCATCCCCACCAAGGGATCACAGCAAGTGTATTTAAAAACTCACTCATGTTATTTATTTAGATAATCCAAGGCTAATTGCGACATCACTTTTACACCCAATAACATACCACTTTCATCAATATAAAAGTCTGGAGTATGATGTGGTGCAGCATCTATAGTTCCTAGAGGTTGTCCACCTAGGAAAAAGTAAAATCCTGGAACCACTTCTTGGAAAAATGAAAAATCTTCACCTCCTGTTGTGGCCTTAACAAGTTCAACGTGATCTGCACCTGCAATATTTTGTAGGGTTGGTAGCATTTGATTAGTTAATGCTGGATCGTTGTAGGTTATTGCGGTATTGTTTTGAAATTCTATAGTTGCATCTCCGCCATAAGCTTTAGCAATTGCAGGAACCATTTCTCCCATTCGCTTTAAGATCACCGCTTTCATATCTGCATCTAAAGTTCTTATAGTTCCAATTAACTCGGCAGTTTCCGGAATAATATTGAAACGCACCCCACTTGTAATTTTTCCAACGGTAATTACCGCAGCTCCATCTACTAACTTAGAATCCCGACTTATAATTGATTGTAAGCCATCTATGATCTTTGCAGAAATTAATATAGGATCTACCCCGCTCCAAGGTGCAGAACCATGGGTTTGCTTTCCTTGAACATTTATCACAAATCGTTCTACCGCAGCCATTGTACCTTCTGGTTTATATCTAATTGTACCAACCGGAGTACCAGAGTTAATATGTAATCCAAAAATAGCATCTACATCTGGGTTTTTTAGAACGCCCTCCTCAATCATAACAGAAGCTCCTCCTTTTTCACCCGGAGGTGGACCTTCTTCTGCAGGTTGAAAAATAAATTTTACAGTACCCTTAATTTTATCTTTATTCTTAGAAAGAATCTCTGCTACTCCCATTAAAATTGCTGTATGCGTATCATGTCCACATGCATGCATTACACCCGTCCTATTTCCTAAAAAATCTGTTTTAACTGTAGACTTAAATGGAAGATCATTTCTTTCGGTTACCGGCAAAGCATCGATATCTGCTCTTAAGGCCACAACTTTTCCGGGATTATCTCCTTTTAAAATTCCAACAACTCCAGTTTTTGCAACCCCGGTTTGCACTTCCAAACCCAGGCTTTTTAGATGCGTTGCAATTTTTTCAGCAGTTTTAAACTCTCTATTGGACAATTCGGGATGTTCGTGAAAATCACGACGCCATTCGATTACCTGTTGTTCGATGTTATTAGCTTCTTTTTCAATTTCAGGATCAATTTTTTGTGCATGACTGCTAATCGTAAAGAGGCTAACTAGAATTAGAAAGATATTTTTCATAATGGGGAATTTTAATTAAAAGAAGATTTATTTGGACAATGTTGATCGTTGATAATCTGTTATTAACCAGATAAAAAACACTATTGCTGCAAGAATAAAATAAAGGTTACGGGAAAACTCACCCTCAATAGTGCCTAAATAAAAGGCAACTGCTATTAACGCAATAGATACAATGAGTTCAATCCATCCGTGGATTTTAAAAGGAATTACTTTTAATAGTCCCACTTCAAAATTGGTCAACAAGGTTAAAAGGAGATGTATACCACCTAAAGTATAGGTAAAAATAGCGGTGATTTCAGGTAAATTAAGAAGACTGGGCAATATTAGTAATACTAATACTATCAGATAATCTATAATACCATGGATTTTAGAATTTATTTTCATAATGTAGATGATTAAAACACTCTTATTAATTAAAAGTATAAAGTAGTTATTTTATTGAGGTTATAAATATATTCAAAAAAAATTGGGCTACCGGTAATATGCTTTTGAAATGTTTAAAAGTTAGGAGTAAAGGAGTTTTAAAGTATATCTTAAATGGTTAAATTCACAGCTTAAAAGAAAAAGAGAAATTTGGAATCTTATTTAGCAGAATTGAACGATGCCCAACGGGCGCCTGTACTTCAGAAGGACGGGGCAATGATAGTGATAGCTGGAGCAGGATCTGGAAAAACAAGAGTGCTTACTTATAGAATTGCTTATTTAATGAGTAAGGGCGTAGATCCTTTTAATATACTTTCGTTAACCTTTACCAATAAGGCGGCAAAGGAAATGAAGAAGCGTATCTCGCAAATTGTGGGAAGTAGTGAAGCAAAAAATTTATGGATGGGAACTTTTCACTCCATTTTTGCTAAGATGTTACGCTTTGAAGCAGATAAGTTAGGATATCCTTCTAATTTTACCATTTATGATACCCAGGATTCTCAACGGTTAATTTCGGCCATCATAAAAGAGATGGGCTTGGATAAGGATATTTACAAATACAAGCAGGTTTACTCCAGAATATCTTCTTATAAGAATAGCCTGATCACCGTGAAAGCCTATTTTCAGAACCCTGAATTACGAGAAGCAGATGCAATGTCCAAGAAACCTAGGCTAGGGGATATCTATAAGAATTATGTAGAGCGTTGTTTTAAAGCAGGCGCAATGGATTTTGATGATCTCCTGTTGAAAACGAATGAACTCTTGAACAGGTTTCCGGAAGTTCTTCAGAAATATCAAAATAGATTTAGATATATCCTAGTCGATGAGTATCAAGATACCAATCACTCACAATATCTAATTGTAAAAGCACTTTCAGATAAATTTCAGAATATATGCGTGGTGGGAGATGATGCACAAAGTATCTACGCTTTTAGAGGTGCGAATATCAATAACATTCTGAACTTCCAAAAGGATTATGATAATGTACAGATGTACAGGCTGGAGCAAAATTACCGCTCTACCAAGAATATTGTTAATGCTGCTAATTCCATAATAGATAAGAATAAGACCAAACTTGAAAAAGTGGTTTGGACGGCCAATGATGATGGTCCTAAGATCATTGTGAACAGATTGCTTACCGATGGAGACGAAGGTCGTTATGTAGCTAGTTCTATTTTTGAGAATAAGATGCAAAAGCAAATGAATAATGGTGATTTTGCCATTTTATATAGAACAAATGCCCAAAGTAGGGCAATGGAAGATGCTTTGCGAAAAAGGGAGATTCCTTATAGGATCTATGGCGGACTTTCATTTTATCAGAGAAAAGAGATCAAGGATGTGCTTTCTTATTTAAGATTACTTATAAACCCAAATGACGAAGAAGCTTTAAAGCGAATAATCAATTTCCCGGCAAGAGGTATTGGTTCTACAACTATCGATAAACTTACTATTGCTGCAAACCAATATGGACGATCGATCTTTGAGGTGATTGAAAATCTCGATCAGATGGAAGATCTTAAGATCAATTCAGGAACTCGGAATAAGCTTGCTAATTTTGTGAATATGATTAAAAGCTTCAAAATTCTCAGTGAGAATGCCGATGCTTTTGTGGTTGCAGATACCGTTGCGAAGAAAACTGGATTGGTTCAGGAATTAAAAAAAGATGGTACACCAGAGGGAATAGCTAAGATTGAAAATATTGAAGAATTACTAAATGGAATACGAGACTTTGTTGAAGGGCAGGAGGATTTGGCTGATGCCAGCGGTTCTTTAGCCGAATTCCTTGAAGATGTTGCCCTAGCAACAGATATGGATAAGGAAACAGGGGATGACCACGTGGCACTTATGACCATTCACTTGGCAAAAGGACTGGAATTTCCATTTGTTTATATCGTGGGAATGGAGGAAGATCTTTTTCCTTCAGCAATGAGTATGAATACTAGATCTGAGTTAGAAGAAGAGCGCAGGCTTTTTTATGTAGCCATAACTAGAGCAGAAAAACAAGCCTATTTAACTTATACACAATCTCGTTATAGATGGGGAAAATTGGTAGATGCTGAACCTAGCAGATTTATTGAGGAAATAGATAGTGAGTATATGCAATTTATGATTCCGCAGGATGATTACAAATATAAGCCCTTAATAGATCTTGATATTTTTGGGGATGTAGATAAAAGTAAATTCAGGCAGACAAAACCAAAATCCGGAACACCTCCACCGGCGCATAAGCCAAACGAGGAACAACTTAGAAAGTTGAGAAAATTAAGACCTACAGCTACAGATTATCCAACAGCATCTATAAAAGATACTGTGAAATTAGAAGCGGGAAATGAAGTAGAGCATATCCGTTTTGGAAAAGGAAAAGTCTTGAATATAGATGGAATTGGTCAGGATAAAAAAGCGGAGATAAATTTTGAAAATGGCGGAGTTAAAAAATTGCTATTGCGTTTTGCAAAGCTGAAATTACTATCTTAAACTTAAGATTAATGATATTTTAATTAATTTAAAAAGCTATGATTCGTAAAGGAAGTAAAGTGAAATGGAAGTGGGGTTCTGGTGAAGCAGAAGGTAAGGTTATAGATACGTTTACAAAAAAAGTAACCCAGACATTAAAAGGAAGTGAAATTACTCGAATTGGCGAACCAGGTAATAAAGCTTTGTTGATAGAGCAGGAGGATGGCGACAAAGTTTTAAAACTTGAAAGTGAAGTGACTCATATCTAATAATTAAGGATGCCGAATTTCACAATTAGCCAACTTTTTTTTCTATTGCATTAATAGTCTAAAATTATTAAGCAACAGGTTTCGCTAAATATTTTGTAAATTTTAATTTCAAAAAATAAATTTTCATGGCCGATCTAATTAGAATTTATGAGGAAAATCCTAACCCAAAGGATATTAAGAAAGTAGTTGATGTATTGAGAAAAGGAGGGCTTATCATTTATCCAACAGATACCGTTTATGGTCTTGGTTGTGATATTACTAATAATAATGCATTAGAAAAGATCGCCCAGATCAAGCAGGTAAAATTAGAAAAAGCCAATTTTTCCTTTATCTGTGAAGACCTTAGTAATCTATCAGATTATGTAAAGCAAATAGATTCGCCAACTTTTAAACTTTTAAAAAGAAATTTACCTGGTCCATTTACTTTTATTCTCCCTGGGAATAATAACCTGCCCAATGTTTTTAAGAAGAAGAAAACTGTGGGGATCAGGGTGCCAGATAACAATATTTGCAGAGCAATTGTAAGAGGACTAGGTAATCCCATAGTTTCAACTTCAATAAAGGATGAGGATGAGGTAATAGAATATACTACAGATCCGGAATTAATTTTGGAGAAGTGGGATAAACTTGTAGATATTGTGATAGACGGTGGTTATGGGGATAACGTGGCTTCTACAGTGGTAGATCTAACTGGTACTGAGCCCGAAGTTGTGAGAGAGGGTAAAGGAAAAATAGAATTTATGTAAATATTTGGATAAGTAGTTAATTGCCTATTAAATAGGACTGATTCTTTTTTATTCATCTTTTGTAAAATTAACTTTAGCTACAAAGGTTAATTAAAAAAGAAAAAGAATGAGTTATTTTAAATCTAAAACTGCAACTGAAGAAGTAAATATATTTTATGAAGACTTTGGTAAAGGACAACCAGTTATTTTAATACATGGTTGGCCATTAAGTCATAAAATGTGGGAATACCAAATAGAAGAAATTGTAAATGTAGGATTTAGATGCATAACTTATGATAGAAGAGGTTTTGGAGAAAGTGATAAACCTTGGGGAAAATATGACTATGACACCTTAGCTTCAGATCTCAATAATCTAATAGATTACCTAAGTCTTTCTGATGCTATTATTGTTGGATTCTCCATGGGTGGAGGAGAAGTAGCCCGTTTTATCGGGAACTATGGATCCAATAAGATTTCCAAAGCAGCACTTATATCTGCAGTTCCTCCTTTTATGCTTAAAACAAGTGATAATCCGGATGGCTTGGAGAAAGAAGTTTTTGAAGGATTCAAGAAAAATATTAGGGAAGATAGAGCAGGATTTTTAGCTGGTTTTGGTGACAAGTTTGTTAACTACTCAGATAATAAAGAGAAAATAAGCAAAGATCAAGTTCATTTAAACTGGAGTATAGCCTGTAAAGCTTTACCAAAAGCCACTTTAGATTGTGTAGATTCTTTTGGCCTTACCGATTTTAGAAAGGATCTAAAGAAATTTAATGTTCCAACCTTAGTGGTACATGGAGAGGCAGATCAAATAGTTCCTATAGATATAGGAGGTAAAAAGAGTAAGGACTTGATTTCTAAGTCCAAATATGAGGTTATTAAAGATGCACCCCATGGCTTGGTGTTTACTCATAAAAAAGAATTCAATAAAATTCTAATTGACTTCTTGAAGAGTTAATTTCTCATTAAGAGCATAGTTCCCCTAGCCAAGTTTCAAAATCATTGATAGAATTATTCAATTCATTCCCGTTTTGCCAGCACCCGAGAATCCTGATTTTTTAATAAAAAAGCATAAAAAAAGCCTCGCAATTGCGAGGCTTAAAATTTTAAAGAAGAATCAGCTTATTTAGCTTCTTTCATTCCTTGTTCTATCAAGTTGTAGAATTGATCTAATTTAGGTAAGATCACGATTCTAGTACGTCTATTCTTAGCACGACCATCAGCAGATGCATTGGATGCTACAGGAATGTAGTAACTTCTTCCAGCGGCAGTCATTCTTTCTGGTGGTACACCAAATTCATTTTGAAGAATTCTTACAACAGAAGTTGCACGTTTAACACTTAGATCCCAGTTGTCTTCAATCACACCACCTTTCATAGCTTGATCATCTGTGTGACCTTCAACCATAAATTCGATTTCTGGTTTGTTTTTCACTACCATTGCAACCTTTCCTAATACTTCTTTAGCACGAGAAGTTACGTTGTATTTACCGCTTTCAAATAATAATTTATCTGAGATAGACACGTAAACAACACCTTTTTCAACGTTAATACTAATGTCCTCATCGCTCATGTTTCCAAGAACTCCTTTTAAACTAGTAACTAAAGCAAGGGTTACAGAATCTTTCTTAGTAATTGCATCTTGCATACGTTGGATCTTCATATCCTTTTCCTTGATGCTCTCTAGAGATTTTTCAAGGTTAGAAGCTTCTTTAGTGGAAAGTGTAGCCAAGTTACCAACATTGTTCAATAATGCAGAATTCTGATTATTTAAGGTTTTTATTTGATCTCCTAATCTGTCTTTTTCGTCTAAACAAGAATTCAATTTAACTGTTGCAGTGTTCAATTGATCACTTGTTTGTTTTTGTAAGGTTTCAAGCTCAGCATATTTCTTCTGTGACACACAAGAAGAAAGCAATAAAGCAGCTGTTGCCGTAAGTAGCATGATTTTCTTCATAATTTGTTGTAAATTTTAAATTGTTAGATTTTTCCAAAGCTATCAAAATTAGTGCCCATATACTAGTTTTTGCTTTGAAAATTATAAATCGGAAAATTTTTTTTGCCCCAATCCATAATTCCGGCAAACAACGGAAATTTTTGAATAATAATCTTCTTTCCTTGGAAGTTTTTTACGTTTTATGAAACATTTATTTAATTGTTTATAAAAGCTTATATGTGCCTTAAAAACAGCTATAAAGTGACTTTGTTTAAATTCTAATAAAAATTTTAAAGCTGCAATTCCATCTAAAATCATGCGTATAAAGAGTACGATAAAAAGTTCATTGGAGGGGACATTTTTTATTATATTAAATAAGCTATTTCTAAAATTATAAAAGGTTTTTTTTGGATCTATGCTATCTAGTGTTGCTCCACCCAAATGATATACTACAGACTTGGGTGTATATAGCACTTTATATCCATAATTATAAAACCTCCAGCAAAGGTCTATTTCTTCCTGATGAGAGAAATAATCTTCATCTAATTTCCCTACTATATTGTAGACTTCTCTGCTTACTGCCAAACAAGCTCCACTTGCCCAAAAGATTTCAATTTCATCATCATACTGACCAAGATCTTTTTCTAAATTATCAAAGATCCTACCTCGACAATAAGGATAACCAAATTTGTCAATAAACCCTCCGGCAGCTCCCGCATACTCGAAATACTCAGGTTTTTTATAGTCTAAAATTTTGGGCTGCACTGCTGCAACCTCACTATTATCTTCAAAAATTTTAGAAATAGGTGCTAACCAATTAGGAGTTACCTGTACATCACTATTCAGTAAAATAAAGATATCTTCAGTTAAATTGGCAAGGGCATCGTTATAACCTTTTGCATAACCACCATTAACGCTATTCTGAATAATTTGTATTGAAGGAAAATTAATTTGAATATAGCTTACTGAATCATCTGTAGATGCATTATCTGCAACATAAACAGTAGCTTCAGAAGTATTGGTTACAATAGAAGGTAGAAACTTCTTTAAAAGTTCTATTCCGTTCCAATTTAATATTACTACTGCAATGCTTTTATTCATTCTAGAAGCTGGTATTTTTAATGATTTAGGTTGTAAAAGTAAACCGAATAATTTTTTAAGATGAATTTCAAAATGATTTTAAGATCACTCGGCATAACTGGGTAATGATGGCAAAAATTTAAATTGTTCCAGCTCATAATCCAACATGCTATAGAAGTGGTCTAATCCATTAGTGACCATTAAATAATTAGCTTTTAAACTCATGTTATATCGAGCTATCTGATCGAAAGTGTCCTGTGTAATCTTTACTGATGGTGCTTTGCATTCTACAATTATATGGATCTCACCAGAAGGTTTATACACTACTACATCATAACGCTTAATTCTTTTCCCAAGCTTCAGTTGCTTCTCGACATTAATAAGGCTTTTTGGATAGTTCTTTTCTGAAATCAAATATTGAACAGTGTGTAATCTTACCCATTCTTCAGGAGTAAGAAGAATAAACTTTTTCCTGATCTCATCGAAAGCAGCCATTTTATTTTCGCTATTTTTGAAGCGAAATGTATATTGCGGAAAATTCAATTTTTGCATTAGTTCAAATAAACAAAATTATAAAGTTACAGCAGGAATTTAATCTAATTAATCTGGAAGAATAGGTGTTTATTACAAGAGTTCACACAACTTTTTTTTAATAGCTCTTCAATTAAATTAGTTATACTGCAATAAATCCTATGGAAGAAGCAATTCAAATAGTTACTGCTATTAAAAATGGACAGGTTAAACCTATCTACTTTTTAATGGGTGAAGAACCTTATTATATAGATAAGATTGCGAATTACATTGAAGATCATCTAATGCCGGAGGAAGAGAAGGGTTTTAACCAGATGGTGATGTACGGGAGAGATGCTAGTGTAGAAGAAATTATTAGCAATGCAAAGCGCTATCCTATGATGGCAGAGCGCCAGGTTATAATTGTAAAAGAGGCTCAGGATCTCTCTAGAACTATAGAAAAGCTGGAAGCTTATGCAGAAAATCCACAACCAACTACCACCTTGGTAATCTGTTATAAATATAAAAAGATCGACAAAAGAAAAAAACTATACAAGTCGGTAGCAAAAATTGGGGTGATCTTTGAAAGCAAACGCCTTTATGAGAATCAGGTAGCAGATTGGATACAGAGAACATTAAAATCTAGTGGTTATGCTATTTCTCCTAAAGCTTCGCAAATGCTGGTAGAATTTCTTGGCACAGATCTAAGTAAAATAGATAACGAGCTTAATAAATTACAACTTATTGCGCCTAAAGGAACAAATATTTCCCCCGAGCTTATAGAAGAGAATATTGGGATAAGTAAAGATTTTAATAATTTTGAATTAAGAAAATCCTTAGGTATTCGTGATAGCGTTAAGGTGCATCGTATAATAAATTATTTTGCCCAAAATACCAAGGACAACCCCATGGTGGTTACGGTTTCTTTACTTTTCGGGTATTTTTCTCAAATTCTACAATATCACGGTTTGGCAGATAAATCTAAAACCAACGTGGCAAAGACCTTAAAAATAAACCCCTATTTTGTGGCAGATTATGTAACCGCAGCTAGAAATTATCCAATGCGAAAAGTGAGTTCTATAATTACTTATTTAAGAGAAACCGATGTTAAGAGTAAAGGTGTAGGAGCTTCCAATGTTCCTCCTGGAGATCTGCTTAGAGAATTAGTGGTAAAAATAATGAACTAAAATGAGTGTATTCAAAAATTGGATCAATGCAGCAAGACTTCGCACCCTTCCATTATCTATAAGTGGAATTATTGTAGGAACTACCATTGCTGTTCAACAAGGTTATTTTAGTATTGTTATCTTTAGTTTAGCATTAGGAACCACACTTGGACTTCAGATATTATCCAATTTCGCTAATGATTATGGTGATAGTAAAAAAGGAACCGACAATGAATCTAGAGTAGGACCAGCAAGGTCAATTCAGAGCGGTATGATCTCTTTAAAAGAAATGAAGCAAGGGATGTTGGCTACCGCAATTCTCACATTATTTATGGCAATCCTACTAATATATGCCGCATTTGGACATGATAATTTTATGTATGCTATTATTTTCTTTCTTTTAGGGGTAGGAGCTATAACTGCTGCAATAAAATATACCGTAGGAGAAAATGCGTATGGCTATCGCGGTCTGGGAGATATTTTTGTTTTTACCTTCTTCGGTTTGGTGGCTGTTCTAGGCACTTATTTTTTATATGCTCGTGAGATCTATTGGTTGGCAATGTTACCTGCTGCTGCAATTGGGATGCTTAGTTCTGGAGTTTTAAATCTAAATAATATGAGAGATAGGATTCCCGATGAAATTTCTGGGAAAATAACTTTAGCAGTTAAAATGGGAGAGAAGAATGCTAAAAATTATCATTATATATTGATAATTGGAGCTATTTTATTTCTTGTGCTTTATAGTGCATTAACAGCTCATGAGCTTAATGATCTCATTTACTTACTAGCCTTTGTTCCCTTATTACTACATTTAAAAAGAGTTGTTCAAATTAAGGATTCACAAAAGTTAGATCCAGAATTAAAGATTTTAGCGCTAAGTACCTTTGCTGTTTCTGTATTATTTGGTCTTGGATTGATAATTTAAAATCTTCTTCTGAAAAAAAAACAAAGCAATACCACTTTATTCATAGTGGTTGATTATTTTTATTGAAACTCAAAAATATCATTATGATAATTACCTTTTATGGACAAAACTGTTTCGGAATTAAAATAGGCGATATTAATCTTCTGGTAGATCCTTTTATTACCGGAAACATGCTTTCTAAAGATAAAATAAATATTAATGATCTAAATGCAGATTATATTTTGCTTACACATGCGCATCAAGATCATACCTTGGATGCCGAAGCAATTGCAAAAAACACAGGAGCTGTAATTGTTAGTAATTTTGAAATTGCTAATTATTACGAAGAGAAAGGGATTGAAGTGCATCCCATGAATCATGGTGGTAGTTGGGATTTTGAATTTGGAAAATTAAAATATGTAAACGCAGTTCATACCAGTTCTTTCCCAGATGGTTCTAATGGTGGGCAGCCAGGTGGTTTTGTGATAGAAAGCGAACATAAAAATATTTATATCGCAGGAGATACAGCACTTACAATGGATATGAAATTAATACCAATGCGTACTAAACTGGATCTTGCAATTTTACCTATTGGAGATAATTTTACAATGGGAATAGAGGATGCTATATTAGCAAGCAATTTTATAGAATGCGATAAGATTATTGGTTGCCATTATGATACTTTTGGATATATAGAAATTGATCATGAAGAGGCAAAACGCAAATTCTACGAAAAAGGCAAAGACTTGATGCTCCTTGATATTGGGGAAAATCTCGAATTATAATATTTAATCCCCTACAAAGCTTTTAATGCAGGCAAGATATCATAAACATGTTCTAAATTTTAAACGACCCAGTGGCACTTCTCGTGGAGTTTTAACTACAAAGGAAACCTGGTTTTTAGTTATTACTTCTAATGGAAAAACAGGGATAGGTGAATGTGGAATTTTAAGAAGTTTAAGTATAGACGATAGGCCAGACTATGAGGAGAAATTAAAATGGGTTTGTAAGAATATTGAATTGGGGCCTGAAGCGCTCTGGGAACAACTCACCGAATTTCCATCTCTACAATTTGGAATAGAAATGGCATTTGCTTCCTTTGCTTCTAAATCTCCTTTTATACTTTTTTCTTCTGAATTTACCCGTGGTGAGAAATCTATTCCAATTAATGGCTTGGTGTGGATGGGTGAGAAATCGTTCATGAAACAACAGATTGTGGAAAAGATCGAGAGTGGCTTCAGTTGTATAAAATTGAAAATAGGAGCAATAGATTTTAATGCAGAACTGGAATTGCTTAAGTATATTAGAACTCAATTTTCTTCAGAAGATATAGAGATTCGTGTAGATGCAAATGGAGCTTTTCCCGCCGATGAAGCCCTACTTAAATTGAAGCGTTTAAGTGAATTTAGCATTCATTCTATAGAACAACCCATAAAACAGGGTCAATTTGAAGTTATGGCAGAACTATGTAAAGTCACTCCTATTCCTATCGCCTTAGATGAAGAGTTAATAGGCATTACGTCTGTAACAAAAAAGAAAGAATTACTACAAATCATCAAGCCTCAATATGTAATTTTTAAACCAAGCCTAATCGGAGGTTTTAAAGGAACTCAAGAGTGGCTGGACATCGCAGATAAATTGAAAATAGACTGGTGGGTTACTAGTGCTTTAGAAAGTAATGTTGGTTTAAATGCCATAGCACAATGGACATTTACAAAGGAATCCCAAATGCCTCAAGGACTTGGTACGGGTGGGCTTTACACTAATAATTTTGATTCGCCATTACAAGTTAAGAATGGCAGCATACAATACGATCCCGAAATTAATTGGGATTTTGATCTATAAATAAAAACATGTTCATAGCACAAGCCTTAAACTACAAACACAATTTTGGAAGATACCTTCTTGGGGTTTTTATAATTATAATGGCCGTAATTATTGGTCAAATTCCACTAACAATTGCCATTTTAATGAAAGGTGGTTTTGAGGTGGTTAACATGGATGAAGCAAAAATGCTGGGAATGCTGGAATCTAATCTTTCATTATTCTTATTATTGCTCACATTTGCGGTTGGGTTAGCAGCGCTGTTTTTTGTAGTAAAGTTTATTCATTATCAGCCTATAAAAACAGTTACCACTACACGCAAGAAAGTAGATTGGGGCAGATTCTTTTTTGCATTTGGCATGGTGGCTATTTTTTCTATTGGGGTAACCGCTTTCGATTATTTTTCTAATCCTCAGGATTATGAAATCAATTTTAAAGCAGTGCCATTCTTTATTATGCTTGTTATTGCAGTAATAATGATTCCATTGCAAACCAGTTTTGAAGAGTATTTTTTCCGAGGTTACCTTATGCAAGGAATAGGAACGCTGGTAAAGAATAAATGGGTGCCTTTAATAATTACCTCTGTAGTTTTTGGAGGATTGCACTTCTTTAATCCCGAAGTTACCAAGCTTGGAAATATTATTATGATCTACTATATAGGGACAGGATTTTTATTAGGAATAATGACTTTAATGGATGAAGGAATGGAACTTGCTTTGGGCTTTCATGCTGGCAATAATTTAATTACAGCCGTATTAGTAACTGCAGATTGGACAGCTTTTCAAACCAACTCCTTGCTTAAAGATATTTCAGACCCATCTGCAGGAATGGATATTTTAATTCCAATTTTCGTGGTTTATCCATTGTTTTTATTCATCATGTCTAAAAAATACAACTGGAATGATTGGACGGGGAAATTATTCGGCAAAGTAGAACAGCCCGTCATTGAAAATATCTCTCCCGAAATTGAGAATATATAATTTTTATTGTTAAATTTAGAGAAAAGTGTAGATAACTATGTTAAATCATGAAATTGATGATAAATAAATTCACAGTTCCCGATACGCACTTCAACTTTAAAATTAATAAGACCCATTATTCCAATGATGAATTAGCTAAAGTTGCTTACAATTTCATCAAAGAAGGAGAACCTCATGAAGGTGAAATTGGCGATTTTATTTTAGACTGGTTGAAACCAAGTGAATTTATTTGTGTTCAAACATCAGGTTCTACTGGTGTCTCAAAAAAGATTCAAGTTAGAAAAGAACATATGATCAACTCGGCATTGGCAACCGGTAAGTTTTTTGAGCTTCCTGCTGGCTCTACTGCCTTAATGTGTTTGCCTGTAAAATATATTGCAGGAAAAATGATGTTGGTAAGAGCTATGGTTTTGGGATGGGAATTAGATATAATTCCGCCATCTGCAAATCCGTTAGATCAGATCTTTAAAACCTATGATTTTTGTGCGATGACTCCTTTTCAGTTAGATAATTCGGTTGGGAGATTACATATTATTAAAAAATTAATAGTAGGAGGAGGAGCGGTTTCGCCCACAATTCAAGATATGGTTCAAGGCTTAAATACAAAAGTTTATGAAACCTTTGGAATGACAGAAACCGTTACTCATATTGCGGCAAAGCGACTTAATCCCAAGAAAAAACGCAAAAAAACAACTCCCTTTAAAGTGCTTCAAAAAGTTGCCATATCTAAAGATAACAGAGGTTGCTTGGTGATAAAAGCTCCTACTCTTTCAGATAATGTGCTTAAAACAAATGATGTTGTTGAAATACTTACTTACAAAAAATTTCTTTGGAAAGGTAGGTATGATAATGTGGTTAATTCTGGAGGAGTTAAATTATATCCTGAAGAAATTGAAAGGAAACTCAGCAAATATATTGATGGGCGAATTTTCGTCACAGGAATGCCTGATGATGCTTTGGGTGAAAAACTAGTTCTTTTTGTAGAAGCAGATTTTTCTGAAGAATTGTTATTAGATCTTAAAACTAGGATTCAAAATATTGATGAATTAGACAAATATGAAGTTCCGAAGAAGATATATCTAGTTGAGAAATTCGAGGAAACTCCTAATGGAAAGATCCATAGAGATCATACTGTAAAAAGCAAATTATCCTAATTAAGAACCTTTTAAAATGTTCAAAAATCTATTTCTATTCTTTCTTTTTATCACAGTATCTGTGCAGGCACAAATTGTTTCAGAAAAAGAGAGGTCAAAAGAAATTGACAAAATTCTTAAGGATAAGTATGAGAACTTATTACCGACCTTAATGGAAAGAACTGGCATAGACATGTGGGTGCTTATTTCCAGAGAATATAATGAAGATCCAGTACTTAAAACCATGCTTCCCGCCACATGGTTAAATGCAAGAAGAAGAACTATTCTCGTTTTTTATAAATCAGAAAATGCTGATACTATTGAAAAGCTAGCAGTAGCTAGATATAATTTTGGAGATAATATTACTTCAGCTTGGGATAAAGAGCTTCAGCCAGATCAAATGGAAGCTTTATCGAAGATCATTTCAGAAAGAGACCCCCAAAAGATAGGTTTAAACTATTCAGATAATTTTGCAATTGCAGATGGAATCGTTAAAACAGATTATGAGCTTGTTATGAATGTGCTTCCAGAGAAGTATAAAAATAGAATTGTTTCAGCAGAAGATCTAGCAATTGGTTGGATAGAAACTCGAACTTCTAAAGAAATGGAACTTTATGAAAATTTAGTTGCCATAACCCATAATATTATTGCAGAAGCATTTAGCAGTAAAGTGATCACGCCCGGAGTAACAACTTCTGAAGATGTGGTCTGGTGGTTACGACAAAAAGTTACCGACCTCGGTCTGGAAACTTGGTTTCATCCAACAATAGATATTCAGCGGAAAGAGGAAAAATTAAAAGATCATATAGATGCTTTTTCTAACGGATACGGAGAAGCGGTGATCCAGCCAGGAGATCTTTTGCATTGTGATTTTGGGATCACTTATTTAAGATTAAATACTGATTGTCAGCAGCATGCCTATGTTCTAATGGAAGGAGAAACTAATGCCCCAGGGTATCTAGAGGAAGCATTAAAAAAAGGAAATGAACTTCAGGATATTTTGACGGCTAATTTTGAAAACGATAAGTCTGGAAATGAAATTTTAGCTGCTTCTTTATCTGCAGCGAAACTAGCTAATTTGAATCCATCCATTTATACCCATCCGCTAGGCTTATATGGACACTCAGCTGGCCCAACAATTGGAATGTGGGATTCCCAAGAAGGCGTGCCAGGAACCGGAGATTACAAGTTGTTACCCAATACAGTTTATGCGATAGAACTAAATAATACTGTTACTATTCCAGCTTGGAATAAGGATATTCGAATCATGCTAGAAGAAGCCGGTTTCTGGGGAGAGAATGGTTTTCGATATGTTAACGATCGCCAAACCGAGCTTATTTTGATTCCCTAGGAATAATTAAGTTTCCATTTTCATTATAATCTGCGGAATGATTTCCAGAACCGTAAAAAATAAAGAAAACGGTAATTGTAAAGATTACAAGTACCTCAATTAGCTTGCTTGTATTCATCACTCCAATAAAATTAATAAGGATAGCCCCAAAAAGAATCGGTAATTCCGCTAACAATGCCCAACGAGTCAACAATTCAAAAGTGAAATAAAATGAGTGCTTTTTATAAAAAGATAAACTCCCAAAGCCACTCTTAAAATATCTATTGAATAATAAGTTTGCGCATTGGCCCACTTATTACGAGATTTTATTGTTACCATACCTTCTAATTTATAGTTAAACTACTGATAATTAGTCGTGTTATGAAATTGAATTAATAGAATTTGTTTACTGAAAAATTTTAATCTAAGCCTTCAACATTCACATAAAACCCAATATCTAGCACATTGATATCATCCAGATCTTCAACATTTTTAGGTAGTTTCTTCCAAGTTGTTTCAGGTTCTAAACGAAGCTTTTTATTATTAATATTAATATCAATAGGCATCTTAAAATCTGAAACATCAACTTTCCATCGATACGCAATCTGATTTTGGTCTTTTTTGAATTGCAGAACCGGAATTGTAGAATTTCTTAAATATTGATCAAAGATTGGTGCTAGATCTACACGAGTTGCCCCATCAAAGAAATCTTCTACTGTTTTAGTGTCTATAGTTTTATGCTTGTACGTAATGGTGTAATCTTTAAGGGTTTTCCACCATAGCTCCTCGTTGTTATAAATGCTTCTAAGTGTATTTAGAAGATTAGCTCCTTTAGAATACATATCTCCAGAACCTTCACTATTCACACCATAGTCACCAATAATAGGAGAACTGTTGCCAATGGTTCCTCTTAATCCTTTTAAGTATTCTAGGGCTTCTTCCTTTCCCCATCTACTTTCTATATAAACTGCTTCGGAGTAGGTTGTAAATCCTTCATGTATCCACATATCTGCAATATCCTTTGCCGTAATGCTATTCCCAAACCATTCATGTCCAGATTCGTGGATTATGATAAAATCCCATTTCAATCCAATTCCGGTTTTCGATAGATCTCTCCCTAAATAACCCATCTTATATTTATTTCCGTAGGCTACTGCACTTTGGTGTTCCATTCCCAAATAAGGAGTTTCCACTAACTTATAGCCATCTTCTTTAAATGGATATTCTCCGAATTTTTCATAAAAAGCTTCCATCATAGGTTTAACCTCCTGAAATTGCTTCTTAGCTTTCTCTAAATTATATGGCAATACATAATAATCCAGATCTAGATCTCGAAAAGAGTCATGAAAATGTATATAGTTCCCAATGTTAAAAACGATGTCGTAATTATTGATTGGATTATTCACTTTATAACTCCAACGAGTGTATCCATTTCCAAGATCTAGAGTATCTATAGCTCTTCCATTAGATACATTAGTTAGTCCATTTGGGATAGCTATTTCTATTAATGCTTCTTCTACCTCGTCACTTTGATGATCTTTATTTGGATACCACAAACTTGCACCGGTTCCTTGAACTGCAACTGCGATCCACGGATTCCCATCTTCGTCCTTGCTAAAAACAAATCCACCATCCCAAGGGGCATTTTTAGCCACAACTGGATTTCCGGAATAAAAAACTTGTATTGAATCCTTTTTAGATCTTAAGTTGTCCTTTAATTCGACGAAAACGGCATTGATTTTTCTTGAATAGGAAAGTTTCTCATTATTTTGCAGGATAGAATCGATCTTCATATTCTCGAAAAGATCTATTTGCATCACCGGTAATTCTGCATCAGTTTTAAAAGTGATGGTATTAAAACCAGAGATATAACGCTCTTCAGGATCAATCTGAACCTGTAAATGATACTTCAACACATCGTAATCGCGTTCTGGTCTTAATGATCCTCTTAGGGAATCTGCTTCTGTGTATTGCTGTTGCTTATTGCTTAGAACTTGAGAAAAGCTCGAGAAATAATTGAGAAAAGTTAGAGCAAACAGTAGGGATATAGTTTTCATAAATCTGTTTATAGTGTATGCACAATATATAATTCAGAATTTGGATGCGTTTTTAAATGTTCTTTCATATTGGCATGTGTTTTTTCAAAATCCTTTCTATTTGTTCCTTTACAAATACCATAACCGTAATGATATTTTAAAATTTCCATATCCTCATTTGTTAAACTTCAAATTACCGGGCACGTGGAAAAATAACTCCTACATTCCCTTGAGTTACTTTCACCAAAATAGCCAAGTGATCGAAAGAAGTTGAATTTCAAATTTGCAATTTGAAACTTCTCTTCCTTAACATTTTCTGTATTCACCTTAATTATCCCTTGAGTTAATTGTTGTTTACCATTCCATGTTACATAAAAACCTGAAGTATTTTTTGTTATTCTAGGTTCAAAATCCTCATCATTCTCACTGTTCAAATAATAGACCAAAAAATTAGAATTTTCTTTTGAATCTACTCTTATAATATTTAAAGAATCTACAGCTGCAGAAAGGCCTTCAGCAAAGTCCATTAAAGCAATACTATGTAATTTTGGAACGGATGGATCAAAATATATTTGCACATCGTCCTTCCAAATTTTTAAAGTTGATTTAGAATTCGTCTTTTTCCCAAAAACCACCTTTTTATATTTTTCAAGAAAAAGTGAATCTTTAGGTTCATATTTTACCCGAACTTCATCACCATTAAGTTTTAAAAGTCCATTAATAAAATCTTTTGTTACAAAGTACTAGGGTATCATTTCCTTCTATCATAAAATTGATAGTATCCTGTTTTGTTAAAGGATCTCCTTTTTCTTTATAAGTTTTAATATTTATATAAGTTCTGGAAAGCCTTTTACCCGGAATTGTATCTTGAGAAAATACATTACAACACAAAAGGAATATTATTCCAAATAAAACTTGACGCATAAAATTAAGTTTGAATTACTCCTAGATTAAAATCTTTGGTAATTGGAGAGTGATTTGCAGCTTCAATTCCAGTAGAAATCCATTTTCTGGTATCTAACGGATTTATAATTGCATCTGTCCATAATCTGGCTGCTGCATAGTATGGTGAAGTTTGCTTATCATATCTCGCTTTTATCTTATCAAAAACTGCTTTTTCTTTCGCTTCATCTACCTCTTCTCCTTTCTTTGCCATGGAGGCAGTTTCAATTTGCGCTAAAACTTTAGCAGCTTGTATTCCTCCCATAACTGCAAGTTCTGCACTTGGCCATGCAACTATGAACCTTGGATCGTAAGCTTTTCCACACATGGCATAATTCCCAGCTCCATAAGAGTTGCCAATTACAATTGTAAATTTTGGAACCACAGAATTACTAACTGCGCTTACCATTTTTGCGCCATCTTTTATTATTCCGCCATGTTCACTTTTGCTTCCAACCATAAAACCGGTAACATCTTGTAAGAATACAAGAGGAATTTTCTTCTGATTACAATTGGAAATGAATCTTGTCGCTTTATCTGCGGAGTCGGAATAGATAACCCCTCCAAACTGCATTTCACCAGTTTTAGTTTTCACAATTTTTCGCTGATTAGCAACAATTCCTACTGCCCATCCATCTATTCTAGCATAACCTGTAATAATGGTTTGCCCATATTCTTTTTTATATTCTTCAAACTCTGAATCATCTATTAATCTAGAGATGATCTCCCGCATATCATATTGATCGTTTCGTTTTCTTGGTAAAATTCCAAAGATCTCATTCGGATCTAATTTTGGCTTGATCGAATCTTTTCTGCTAAACCCAGCTTTATCATAATCGCCAATCTTGTCCATGATAGACCTGATCTTATCTAGCGCATCTTTATCATCTTTCGCCTTATAATCTGTAACTCCACTAATCTCTGAATGAGTGGTTGCTCCTCCTAAAGTTTCATTATCTATAGATTCTCCAATTGCAGCTTTTACAAGATAACTCCCGGCAAGAAAGATGCTTCCGGTTTTCTCTACTATAATAGCCTCATCACTCATAATTGGTAGATAAGCTCCACCAGCTACACAACTACCCATTATTGCCGAGATTTGGGTAATTCCCATGCTGCTCATCACAGCATTATTTCTAAATATGCGTCCAAAATGCTCTTTGTCTGGGAAGATCTCGTCTTGCATAGGCAAATAAACTCCTGCACTATCTACCAAATAAATAATGGGAAGTCTGTTCTCTATTGCTATTTCTTGTGCTCTTAAATTCTTTTTCGCGGTGATAGGGAACCACGCTCCGGCCTTTACTGTTGCATCGTTTGCTACAACTATACATTGTTTGCCGGCAACATGTCCAATTTTAACAACAACACCGCCACTTGGGCAACCGCCATGCTCTTCATACATTTCATCACCAACAAAAGCGCCTATCTCTATTGCGGTATCGGAATCTTCCAAAAGATAATTGATACGCTCGCGAGCGGTCATTTTACCTTTTGCATGATGTTTTTCTATCCGTTTTTCTCCACCACCAAGTTTTACCTGGGCGAGCTTCTGTCTTAATGTAGAAAGTAATAATTTATTATGATCTTCATTTTTATTGAAGTTAAGATCCATAAGAATTGTAGTATTTAATTTCCCGAATTATAATAGATTTTAAAATAAAATTGAGCCATAATAATTTCGAGATATTACACCGGCTTCAGTATCTTGGCTAAAATACGAAAACGAGGTAATTTTTAATGCTGTAAGGCTTGTAAAATTGTTATCTCATAATTTTATAAGGTTTTATTTTAGCTAAATTTTAAAAAAAAGTTGTGGAAGAAATTAAAATTCAATTAGTTAAGCATATTAAAGGAGGAGAAGCTTTTATAACTGTAGATAATTTATGGGGGTTTATTTCTCTTGAAAAATTGTGTAAAAGACCTAAAAATTTGCCCTATTCTTTTTATGAGATCTTTTATCATATGAGATTTGCGCAAAATGATCTGTTAGCGTATTGTTTGGATGAGGAATATTCTAATCATAAATGGCCAGATGATTATTGGCCTTCAGAAATTAAAGTTGAAACCAAAGAAGAGTGGGAATCATTAGTTCAGAAATTTGAAGAGGAGCGTCAACAACTTATAGAACATATTTTAAATCCTAATAGCAATATTTTGAAGCCTATTAATTCTGAAACAAAAAACACTTTACTTCGAGAAATTTTATTGGTAATAGAACATAATGCCTATCATACAGGACAGTTGTTAATCGTTTTACGAAGCTTAGGATTATACCCGGCATAATTTATCTCTGCTATGTTGAGAAGCCACGAAAATTTAAGATATTTGTAGCGTTAAAAAAGTAAAGAAATCTTTCAAAAACATTCGCTGATTTTTTCCTGATTATAATCAAAGATTCAGGCGACAATCAGAGAGTTTTATAATTAAAAATCAATTTAAAATGGCAGATGACAATAAGGTGATTTTCTCCATGTCTGGGTTAACAAAAACTTTTCCAGGAGCTAATACACCAGTACTTAAAAATATTTATTTAAGCTTTTTCTATGGAGCAAAAATTGGAATTCTTGGTCTTAACGGTTCGGGGAAATCTACCTTGCTGAAGATCATAGCTGGAATGGAAAAGAATTACCAGGGAGATGTTGTTTTTTCTCCTGGATATACTGTTGGAATGTTAGAGCAGGAACCACAACTGGATGATGAAAAAACGGTTTTAGAGGTTGTTAAGGAAGGAGCTGCAGAAACTGTTGCTATTCTAGATGAATATAATAAGATCAACGATATGTTTGGTCTTCCAGAAGTTTATGAGGATGCAGATAAAATGCAGAAACTCATGGATAAGCAAGCGCTTTTACAAGATAAGATAGACGCTTCTAATGCATGGGAATTGGATACCAAATTAGAAATTGCTATGGATGCTTTGCGCACTCCAGATGGGGATAAGAAGATTGGAGTACTTTCTGGAGGAGAGCGTAGACGAGTAGCGTTGTGTAGACTTTTGCTTCAGGAACCAGATGTATTGCTATTGGATGAACCAACTAACCACTTGGATGCAGAATCAGTTCATTGGTTAGAACATCATTTATCTCAGTACAAAGGGACTGTAATTGCCGTAACTCACGATAGATATTTCTTAGATAACGTGGCAGGTTGGATCCTAGAATTAGATAGAGGAGAAGGTATTCCTTGGAAAGGAAATTATTCTTCTTGGTTAGATCAAAAATCTAAGCGTTTGGCTCAGGAACAAAAAACTGCAAGTAAACGTCAAAAAACATTAGAGCGAGAGCTGGAATGGGCTAGAATGTCTCCAAAAGGAAGACAAACCAAGCAAAAAGCGCGTTTGAATAACTACGATAAATTGTTGAGTCAGGATCAAAAACAAATGGATGAAAAGTTGGAGATCTATATTCCCAACGGTCCTCGACTAGGGACCAATGTAATTGAATCTAAAGGTGTAAGTAAAGCTTTTGATGATAAATTATTGTATGAAAATTTAAATTTCAATTTGCCCCAAGCAGGTATTGTTGGAGTTATCGGTCCAAACGGAGCTGGTAAAACTACGATCTTTAAAATGATCATGGGAGAAGAGAAAGCAGATGGTGGAGAATTTCTAGTAGGAGATACCGTCCAGATCGCATATGTAGATCAAGCGCACTCCAATATAGATCCTGAAAAATCTATCTGGCAAAATTTTAGTGATGGTCAGGAATTGATCATGATGGGAGGGAAGCAGGTAAATTCTCGGGCTTATTTAAGCAGATTCAATTTCGGTGGAAGCGAGCAAAATAAGAAAGTGAGTATGCTTTCTGGTGGAGAACGCAATAGGCTTCATCTTGCAATGACCTTGAAAGAAGAAGGGAACGTATTGTTACTTGATGAACCTACAAACGATTTGGATGTAAATACCTTGCGTGCTTTGGAAGAAGGTCTGGATAATTTTGCAGGTTGTGCGGTAGTAATCTCTCACGATAGATGGTTTTTGGATAGAATATGTACACATATTCTTGCTTTTGAAGGAGACTCTCAAGTATATTTCTTTGAAGGTGGTTTTTCTGAATATGAAGAGAATAAAAAGAAACGTCATGGTGGCGATCTAATGCCAAAGCGTATTAAATACAAGAAACTTACTCGATAAATAATCGATATTTTAGAAACAAAAAACTCCGAAGAATTTTCTTCGGAGTTTTTTGTTTTCTGATTGAAACAGAATTACTAAATACTCTTATAAGTAAGAACCAGTTCGTCATCTGCAATTTGCGGATCATCTACCCTTATTAATGTGAGAAGGTCTCCATTAATTGAATATTTGAAATCGTCCGATCCATTTATTTTGATTGTATCGTTGGACAACGTATAATTGTAAGATCCCGAGTTTGCAATATAAAAATAATCTTCTCTAGGATTTTGCACTATAACACTATTTTCTGAAGCTTTAAAAAGAAGTGTAAAATCGTTTAAATTAGTAGCTGGATCGAAACCGCAAAAACAATCGATATTGGTTAACATCCAACTAGCATTAAGTTGTGAATCGATTTTTGGATCATCATCACTATTTGAGCAAGAGGCTAAAAAAAGGCCACTTAACATAAGAATAAAGATTTTTTTCATAATTAAGATTTTAGAAGGGTTAAAATGCAACTAATTTAGAAAATAGTCAAACATATTTCCTAACAGAAGCTTGAAATTAAAAACTTGAAGATTGATTTTCTCTTGTCATTTCGAAGGAGTTTTTGGACGACTGAGAAATCTCTTGTAAACGAAACATTAGTATAAATCAGCAATTAAGATTTCTCCCTTCGATCGAAATGACAAAAAAACATATTATTTATACCATCTTTTTTTATTGGCTTTAGATCCACTTCCTTTTCTACCCTTTTTATGCTTACTTCCTTTCTTTTTATGAACAACAGGTTCTGCATTCTTTTCTAAAGGATAAGGATGGTCTACTTCCTGCGGAATTTTTTCTCCAATTAAGGTTTCGATGAATTTTATATAATTCTTTTCATCTGCACTACAAAAAGAGATGGAAGTTCCTACACTTCCTGCTCGACCGGTACGTCCAATTCTATGGACATAAACCTCCGGCATGCTTGGAATATCAAAATTGATAACAAAATCTAATGCATCAATATCAAGTCCTCGGGCTGCCAGATCTGTCGCAACTAATATATTTACTTCTTTACTTTTGAATCTGCTTAATGCAGTTGTACGATCTGCCTGACTTTTATCTCCGTGAAGCTCCTCTGCTTTAAATCCATTTTTCACCAAAGACTGCAATGCTTTCTCAACACCAAACTTGGTTCTTCTAAAAATAAGTACAGATTTATCCTTAACTACATTTCGCATTACATATAATAGTAATTCTACTTTATCCTGTTTAGGAACCATGAATAGCTTTTGTGCGATGGAAGGCGCAGCAGAAGAATTTACGGTAAGTTCTATCTTTTCTGGATTTTGGAGTAAGGATTTAGCCAGATCCTGAACTTTTGGTGGAATTGTAGCGGAGAACATTAATCGCTGCTCTAAATTAGGCGAAAGGCGAATAATCTTTTGTACTTCATCTATAAAACCCATATCCAACATAAGATCGGCCTCATCCAAAACTAAAACTTCAACTTCATCTAAATTGATGTATCCTTGTTTCCGCAGATCTAATAATCTTCCCGGAGTTGCAACTAAAATATGCAAGCCATCTTTAAGCATGTTTATTTGAGGCTGCATAGATGCTCCTCCAAATACAACACCAGACTTAATTTTGGTATGTTGGGCATAAGATTTTATATTATCTTCAATTTGTACAGAAAGCTCTCTGGTAGGGCTTACAATTAATACAGAAAGCCTGCTCTTCTCTGTTCCATCTCCATGCCTTTTATTCAATAACTGAAGCAAGGGAATAGCAAAAGCACCAGTCTTTCCGGTTCCGGTTTGTGCACAGGCTATAACATCATTTCTTCGTAGAATTTCCGGAATTACCTTTTCCTGTATTGCAGTAGGGGAGGTATGTCCAATTTCAGAAATGGCCTGAAGGATGGGTTGTGATAAGGGTAAGTCTTCAAAAAGCATACTTAGTATTTAGACTGCAAAGATACTATAAATGTATTATGGGCAGGGAGCTGCCTTAAAAACCTATTTCAACTATTAAAATTTAATTCATGTACAGCAGTTGGGTTGACACCTTATTATTTGGTGTTACGGTTACTATATATAATCCTCCATTTTCATCATCTGGAAGATCTTCATACTTCTTATTCTTTAAAATGGCATTCACAAAAGCTGGAGTAGTATTGCTATGTCCAACTATAAGAACGGTCTTCCCTTTCGTTTTTTGCTGAAAATTAGGATTGTACATATCGGCTGGATCGTAAGTTTCAACTTCTAAACCCTTAGCTTCAGCTATAAATTGTGCAGTAGCTTTTGTTCTATTAAAATTGGTGCTGTAAACCATATCAAAAGTCACATCTTTTAGAACCTTAGTCCAATTTTGAGCTCTTTTAATTCCTGCTTCAGTCAGCTTCGGATCTTTTTCTGAAGGATTACTTCTATCTTTTTCAGCATGTCTTATAAGATAATATGTAGTGTTTTTCCATTGCCCTTTAGAATCTTCTACTTGCTTTAACAGGTGTTTATCTGATGATTCTGACTTCTGAAAATTGCAACTCACTAGTACCAATAAAAGAATTAGAGAAAGATTTTTCATGACAGCTTATTTAAAAATTATTTCCATTAGGATAACTTGATTCAATTGCTTCCCTAAGGTATTAAAATTATTGTCTGAAATTAATATCAACGATCTATTTCCATTTGCAAGCAATGGCCCAAAGGTCATTCCTTCTATATTATCAATTATTCCTTCGGTAAGTTTTTTCTTTACAGATTTAAAGTCGAATAAGAGTTGCTTGGTTGCTTTCTTATATTTTTCCTTCCGAAGGTTTTCAAATTCTAAAGTGTTGGTGGCAGATCCTGCATTTACATCAAAAATTCTAACTGTATTTCCTAAACTTCCATGTCCTGCAGAAAAGGCTCTTTCCAAAACTAGGAATTTCTTTGGAGCGTATTCAATCAATTCAGTAAGGCCGTTAACGGCAAAATATTTCCAAGGTATTTTAGTAATCCCTTCCAATTGCATTACAAATTGATCTGTAGCTTGGCCTGTCTCATCATTGAAATGTGTGATTCTAATTGGAGACTTGGTAGGAAATAATTTTGGCTTAGATCCATCCATTTTAAGTGGAAGTTCCATTCCAACCCAAAAACCTTCATTTGAATAATCTTTGGTTAATCCTTCAAATACTCCATTATTTCTTGGTTTTTGTTTCCCTGTCTCGCTAAAGTAATTCGGAAGGTTGAAATTTCGAATATAATCACCTTCAGCATTCACATAAAAAATAGATGGTTTTTGATTGGCCTTTATTGCTCCTTCACTGGTAAGAAGAATAGTATTAGAATCTGCTATTCTTATCGATTCAAGATCTAAAGTATTGTCTTTTAAAAAACCACTAGATCTATCTAGTTGGATAACCTGAGTTAATAAAACAGTATCAATTTTATTTTGCGAGATCGTAATCTCTGCGGTATAAAATCTTGGATTAGCAGGATGGTCGCAAACCAAGTAATATTTATAATCATAAAAATCTATTCCAGATAGTCCACCAACCTTGGTTCCATCTACAAGTAAATCACTAGAAATAACATAGTCATCTAAGTATCGAAGTTCTAAATTTTTTGAAGTCAATTTTTTTGAAGTACCACAGGAAGTGAGGGATACCATCGCAAGGATAAATATTAGGAATCTTTTCATTATGTGGGATAAAGGGTAAAAATAACAAATCCTTAAGATAAAAATAGGAGTTTGTTGAGACATTTCGGAAATAGTAAGTCATAGCTTTGATTATTATTAACTAAAAAACCAGAATTATGAACAATGACCAGATTGAAGGAAAATGGAAACAAGTTAAAGGTGAATTTAAACAGAAATACGGGAAACTCACCGATGACGATGTAACTTACTCTGAAGGTAAGTTTGACGAAATGATGGGACGTTTACAAGAAAAGACCGGTAAAACCAAAGAGGAATTACGCGAAGAAATAGACAGATGGTAGCTGTCAATCACTAAAAAGGCGGAAATAGTATTATCGCCTTTTTTTTTACCTTTAAATTAAAACCGTGAATTTTGATCTAAAATTTCACGTTAGATCTTTTTTATGAATATATAAATGGTCTACAAATGAATTATTAAAATAAAATCAAACATTATGGCAGAGATTGAAATTGAAAAGAAAAAAACCATATGGCCATGGATTTTACTTGCTATCCTTATTATAGCCGCTTTATTATACTTTTTTGTATGGGCAGATGATGATGGAGATGAAGTAGATGATATGGACGATATGAATACAGAGCAAGTCATGGAGGAAGACCAGATGGATGACGAAACCATGGATTATCAGGATGCTGAGAATATGCAATATGTTGCAGCAATTAATGAATACGATACTTATATAAATAATCCTGAAATGGGCATTGACCATGAATATACCAATGGTGCACTCATGAAACTTATTGCCGCTGTTGATGCTACAGCAAACGATTTAGGAGTTGACATTGATGCAGATCTTAAAAATGCGAGAAATGAAGCGCAGGCCATTACTAAAGATCCCATGAAGGTTACTCATGCGAATAGTATAAAGGATGCTGGGAAACATATTCTTAAAGCATTACAAACTATTCAAAAGGAAAAATTTCCAAATTTGAGTAGTACATATTCTGAAGTGGATTCTGCTTTTGCCAAAATTGAGGCAGGAAAAGAAACCTTAAATCAAAAGGAAGAAATAAAAACTTTCTTTACCAAGGTATCATCTTTATTAAATTCAATGAAATAAGAGAAATCATGAAAGACGAAAAAAATAAGAGTTTATTTTACCTAAATGAATTATCAGATTATAAGGTAAAAAGTGGCGATCCTGATGTTAGGGGATGGAAGGTTCATGACAAAGAAAAAAGAGTAGTGGGTAAAGTGGATAATCTACTGGTGAATAAAAATACTGAAAAAGTGGTTTATCTTGATGTAGAAGTGGATTCTTCAATTATTGAGGCCAATCACGAACCTTATTCAGGTTCAGCACAAAGTGGTGTGCACGAATTTTTAAATAAAGATGGCGAAAACCACCTTATCGTTCCTATTGGTCTGGTGACCTTGGACAAAAATGATAAAATCGTGAATACTAATGAGATAGACCATAAAACCTTCGCCGAAACTAAGCGTAAGAAAAAAGGACATCCTGTAGATCGAGAATATGAAATTGTTGTTTTGGAATCTTATAATAGAGATAGCAAAAATGAATATCCGGAAGATGATTCTTTATACCAAAGGAAAGAATATGACACCAAGAATTACAACAATTCTTAATTTTTCAGAAAGTTAATTTTAATCATATTTTATCGATATGGTTGAATAAAAAAGGCTATTAAAATGATTTTACATTTTAATAGCCTTTTTTATTAGTCCTTATTTATTAGTTCTTCCTGATTTCTGAAAACCAAGGTATCATTAAATTCATCCAGAAGAATAATACTATCTGTCTGTACTTTTCCAGATAAGATTTCTTTGGAAAGTTTATTTAAAACTTCACGCTGCAAAACCCTTTTTACTGGCCTGGCTCCATATTGCGGATCGAAACCTTGCTTAGATAAGTACTGCAATGCCTCTTTGGTGGCATCCAAAACGATTCCTTGTTTGGAAAGCATTTTTTTCAAACCTTTTAATTGTAGATCTACAATCTTTAAAATATCTTTTTTATTGAGCGGAGTAAATAGGATAATATCATCTATTCTATTAATAAACTCAGGTCTTACCGTTTGCTTCAATAAACCAAGAACTTCTACTTTTGCATTTTCCATAGCAGTGTCCAGATCCTTCACAGTTTCAAATTTCTCCTGAATAATGCTGGAACCCATATTAGAGGTCATAATGATTATAGTGTTCTTAAAATCTGCAAGTCTACCTTTGTTATCTGTAAGTCTACCTTCATCTAAAACTTGAAGTAGAATATTAAAAGTGTCCGGATGTGCTTTTTCAATTTCATCTAAAAGAATTACGGAATATGGCTTTCTTCTAACTGCTTCTGTAAGTTGTCCACCTTCTTCATAGCCAATATACCCTGGAGGTGCTCCAACTAATCTGCTAACCGCATGTCGCTCTTGATATTCACTCATATCTATTCTGGTCATTGCAGATTCATCATCAAATAGATATTCTGCTAGGGCCTTAGCCAACTCGGTTTTTCCAACTCCCGTGGTACCTAGAAATAAGAAAGTTCCAATTGGTTTTTTCTGATCCTGTAATCCGGCTCGACTTCTTCTTACAGCATCACTCACCGCCTGAATGGCTTCTTCTTGGCCAACCACTCTTTTATGAAGTTCGTCTTCAAGCTTCAGCAATTTTTCCCGTTCGCTCTGCAACATTTTAGTCACAGGAACTCCGGTCCATTTAGCTACAACTTCGGCAATATCCTCATAAGTAACTTCTTCTTTAATAAGAGTCTTGCTATCCTGATTATCTTCAACTTGCTGCTGAAGTTTTTCTAATCGTTCTTGAGCCTCCTTTATTTTACCATACCTAATCTCTGCTACTTTACCATAGTCTCCATCACGTTCTGCACGTTCAGCTTCCAACTTGAATTGCTCGATATCAGACTTAGCAGATTGTATATTATCTACAACTTCCTTCTCATTTTTCCATCGGGCATTTAGTTCGTTACGTTCTTCTTTTAGATTTGCGAGATCTGCTGTTAAGTATTTTAATTTAGACTCGTCATTCTCTCTCTTAATCGCTTCTATTTCAATCTCTAATTGAGTGACCTTTCTGTCCAGAACATCTAATTCTTCAGGCTTGGAGTTGATCTCCATTCTGATTTTTGAAGCAGCTTCATCCATCAGATCTATCGCCTTATCAGGAAGAAACCTATTGGTTATATAGCGTTGAGATAATTCTACTGCAGCAATAATTGCCTCGTCTTTGATTCTCACTTTATGGTGAGTTTCATATTTTTCCTTTATTCCACGTAGAATAGAAATAGCACTTTCGGTATCCGGCTCATCTACGATCACTTTTTGAAAACGTCTTTCCAAAGCTTTATCCTTTTCGAAATATTTTTGGTATTCGTCTAAAGTGGTTGCTCCAATTGCTCTTAGCTCACCACGAGCCAAGGCAGGCTTTAATATATTTGCAGCATCCATAGCTCCCTGTCCACCACCGGCACCGACAAGTGTGTGGATCTCGTCTATAAACAGTACAATATCACCTTCGCTTTCGGTAACCTCTTTTATCACAGCTTTTAAACGCTCCTCAAATTCTCCTTTATATTTTGCACCAGCGATCAGTGCTCCCATATCTAGAGAAAATATTTGTTTATTCTTTAAATTTTCAGGAATGTCACCATCTATAATTCTATGTGCAAGACCTTCGGCAATCGCAGTTTTACCTACACCCGGTTCTCCAACGAGCATTGGATTATTCTTTGTTCTTCTAGAAAGTATTTGAAGTACCCTTCTAATTTCTTCATCTCTACCAATTACAGGATCTAGTTTTCCTTCTTCGGCTAACTTATTCAGGTTCTTAGCGTATTTATTAAGGGAATTATAGGTTTCTTCTGCACTTTGAGATGTAACTCGATCTCCTTTTCGCAATTCTTCGATCGCTGCTTTTAGATTCTTTTCTGTAGCGCCTTGATCTTTCATGATCTGGGCAACCTTACTTGAGGATTTAAAAATGGCTAGAATAAGATGCTCTATGGAAACATACTCATCTTTCATTTTATTTGCAATACTACTGGCTTCATTTAAAGTTGTAGATGCGGTTCTAGAAAGCATGGTTTCCCCACCGCTAACCTTTGGGAAATTCTCTAAGGTCTTATCCAGTATCTGAGTGAAAAGACCAATATTTATATTTAATTTTTTGAATAAAAAAGGAGTTACATTTTCATCAACCGTGGTTATGGCCTTAAAAATATGCTCGTTCTCTATTTGCTGATGGCTTAATTTCTGAGCAAGTTGATGTGCTTGCTGAATCGCCTCTTGTGATTTTATAGTGAAATTATTGAAATTCATAAGTAAAAATTTAATGTCTACATAACAGAAATAACAAAGTATGTACCAGCAAAAAAATACCGTCAAAATGACTGCTATTGCTGGGATTTACCAGACATTTTGTCTATACTAACAATTTATTAAGTTACGTATTTAGAAACCGTATTTGCATTTCATTAGATAAACTTTAATAAAGATTTGGAACATTAAATTATTCTGATAACCTATTTTTGTATTCTAAAATAAAATATATTATGGGATTTTTTGATAAAATGTTTAAAGCGGATGATAATGAAGATAAAGGAAATAAAGTGGGAAAAGTATCTGTGCCTTGGATCCAGTTAGATACTATTGAAATGTTAGAACAAATTGAAGAAGAATCCTTCAATCAGCCGGTTGCTATTTTGAAACATTCCACCTCTTGTGGAATTAGTAGAATGGTATTAAGACAGTTTGAAAAAGAATATGACCATAATGAAGGTAGGGTAAAGTTATATTTCCTGGACTTGTTAAATCATAGAGATATTTCTAATAAAATTGCGTCAAAATTTAATGTGCCACATGAGAGTCCGCAATTTATAATAGTTAAAGTTGGAAAAGCTGTTTATGATGCTTCCCATAGCGAAATTAATGCTGGAAGTCTGAATAAATTTGTTTCTTAAATTAAATTCAGCTATACTTTTATATTTACCTCTAGCCGAAACTTAGGGGTACATTTTGCCAATTACTTTTTAAATTAATCAAGTTAAGAATATTCAAATTAATAAGCTCTTCATTAGGTTGCTAGAGTATGGTTTTTTGGTTGAATTTAGAAAATTAAGATCCGTTTCTACTTTGTATAATTGTTGAATTAGCTGTTAAAGTTTATTAATCAGCTATTAAGGGAAATGCACCTGACGTAAATTAGAATAAATAATATAAATCTTTAATCAAAAATCAAAGGCTATGGAAAATCAGAAAAAATCGGATAAAAGCGAGAAGCAAACCGATAAGAATAATAAAAATACAGCAGCTGAAAGTAGAACTGCAGATTCCAAAAATGAAAAACCTCAGAACCAAAATTGGGATCAGGCTCAAAGGAGGAATCAGGCTAGCCCTCGTGGTTATGGAGACAGCACCGGGATAATGAAGGGAGAAACAGAAAATGGAATGGAGCGCTTGGAAGAAAAAGATCCTAAAGTTCAAAAAGAACATAAAGACAAAGACGATAAAAATATCTAATAATTATACGATTTAAACATAAAAAAAGCCTTCTTTTAGAAGGTTTTTTTATGCTTTGAAGAAAGAGTTTAGCCAATTAAAAAATCGGCAATAGCTTTTACTTTTTTCCAACTCAACGGCATATCAACAATCAAAAAATAACGTGGTAGTAAAAAAGTCCATAATTATTATAATATAGGAAGGGAAATCGGATTATTTTTTTACATATAAAGTTATACATGTTAATAAATTGGAAACTACCTAATTTAACACGTATACTTCTTAAAGTTTTCTTTAGTAAACCTTTAGTAGGATTGGTTAAAATTCTTACAATCTTTTTTAATGTTGCTTCCATCCACGTATCTTAATACTATTATTTATTAACCATTTAAATATTTAGTACCATGGAAAATCAAAAAAATCCACAAAAGAAAGATCAAAAAGAGAATCAACAATCTGGTTCTAAAAGTCAGCCTAAAAAGCAAGAAGATCACAAAAAAGGTCCTGAAAGTCCTAGAAGGTAGGTTTAATTAATTTGAAAGAAAAATGGCTATCTAATTGATTAGATAGCCATTTTTTTTTATTAGTTTAATAAATTATTTTTTCTTGGTTTGAGGTTCGTAAACAGGTAAAAGTTTAGTGCTTACTTCTCCAAAGCCTATTCTTCTATCTTTTCCTTCGCAATATCCACGCATAATCACAGTATCGTTATCTTCAATAAATTTACGTTCTGTTCCATCATTCAATTTAATCGGTTTCTCACCTCTCCATGAAAGTTCCAACATTGATCCATAAGAATCTGGGGTAGGACCAGAGATTGTGCCAGATCCCATCATATCACCAGAATTTACAGGACAGCCATTAATGGTATGATGTGCCAATTGTTGGCTCATATTCCAATACATATATTTAAAATTGGATCTAGAAACAGTTGTTTCCTCTTTATCTTCCGGCTTAATTGCAACTTCAAGATTAATGTCGAAACTTTTCTTGCCTTTAGTTTGAAGATAAGGTAATAACTCCTTTTCTGGTTCTGGACTCTTTAGTCTAAAAGGTTCTAACGCATCCAAGGTTACGATCCATGGAGAAATAGAAGACGCAAAATTCTTTGCTAAAAACGGGCCAAGGGGCACATATTCCCATTTCTGAATATCTCTCGCACTCCAGTCATTAAATAATACCATCCCGAAGATGTAATCTTCAGCTTCATCTATTGGTATAGGTTCTCCAATTGGATTTCCATCGGTAGTGATAAATGCCATTTCCAATTCAAAATCTACCAATCTAGAAGGCCCAAAAACGGGCTCCGTTGCTCCATTAGGCATGGTTTGCCCTTGTGGTCTGTGTACTGGAATCCCACTTGGGATTATAGAAGAACTTCTTCCATGATATCCTACAGGAATGTGCAACCAGTTTGGTAGGAGTGCATTGTCTGGATCACGAAACATGGTTCCTACATTTGTGGCATGTTCTTTACTTGAATAAAAATCCGTGTAATCACCTACTTGTACAGGTAATTGCATTTCAATTTCGTCTAAAGTAAAAAGCACGGTATTTCTATGGTCTTGGTTATCTTTCAACTTGTTGTTGGTGGCATCAAAAACATCTGCAATTCGGTTTCTCACCAAACGCCAGGTTTTTTTACCATCAGATATAAAATCGTTTAAAGTATCTTGAAGAAAAATATCATCGGTTAGAGGAATTTCGTCAAAATATCCTAATTGATGTAGGGCACCAAGATCAATGGCGTAATCACCAATTCTGGTTCCAATTGTTACAATATCGTCCCTTGTTAAGAATACTCCAAAGGGAATATTTTGAATAGGGAAATCTGTATTATCCGGAATGTCCAGCCAGGTTTTTCTTTTAGGATCATTTGCTGTAATAGGCATATAATTTATTGTTTTATTCTTAATTCAGTTGGTTTCAAATATATTATTTTCCAGCAATTAACCGATTGGAATTATTACTTTTGAGGAATATTTAACGTAAAAAATTAACATGCAACAAGATACGCAAATTTTTGAACTGATAGAAGCTGAAAGAAACCGTCAAATTAATGGCTTAGAACTAATTGCAAGTGAGAATTTTGTGAGCGATCAGGTGCTAAAAGCAGCTGGATCGGTATTAACAAATAAATATGCTGAAGGATATCCCGGAAAAAGATATTATGGAGGTTGTGAGATAGTAGACGAAGTTGAAACCTTAGCAATAGAACGTTTAAAAGAATTGTTTAATGCAGAATATGCCAACGTGCAACCTCATTCTGGGTCACAAGCAAATACGGCTGTCTTTCACGCTTGTTTGCAACCAGGTGATAAATTTTTAGGATTCGACCTTTCTCATGGTGGGCATTTAACTCATGGTTCTCCTGTAAACTTTTCCGGAAGATTATATACCCCGGTATTTTATGGAGTAGTTAAGGAGACTGGATTAATAGATTATGATGCCGTTGCGGAGATTGCAGAAAGAGAAAAGCCTAAAATGATCATTGCAGGAGCATCTGCATATTCCCGAGAAATAGATTATAAAAGATTTAGAGAAATAGCAGATAGTGTTGGAGCAATTTTATTTGCAGATATCGCACATCCGGCAGGTCTTATTGCAAAAGGATTATTAGGAGATCCATTACCTCATTGTCATGTAGTGACTTCTACTACACATAAAACCTTAAGAGGACCTCGCGGAGGGATTATCATGATGGGTAAAGATTTCGATAATCCATTTGGTCAAAAGTTGAAGAATGGCGAGCTTAAGAAAATGTCTGCACTTTTAGATAGCGGAGTTTTTCCTGGAAATCAAGGTGGACCTTTAGAGCATATAATCGCAGCAAAAGCAGTAGCTTTTGGAGAAGCACTTACAGATGAGTTTCTTCATTATATGGTTCAGGTAAAGAAAAATGCTAAAGCTTTGGCTGAAGCTTTTATGGCTAAAGATTATAATGTGATTTCTGGCGGTACAGACAATCATATGATGCTTATAGATCTTAGAAATAAAAATATTACTGGAAAGCAAGCTGAAGAAGCTTTAGGAAATGCTGAAATTACAGTAAATAAAAACATGGTGCCTTTCGATGATAAATCTCCTTTTGTAACATCTGGTATTCGTATTGGAACACCGGCAGTAACTACTAGAGGCTTGAAGGAAAAAGATATGGCTAAAATAGTAGATCTTATAGATCGTGTGATCACCAATTTTGAAGATGAAGCAGAATTAATAAAAGTAGAAGCAGAAGTTCTTGATATGATGCAGGACCTGCCCCTTTTTAATGGCTAATCTTCAAATAAATTTATTACACAAAAGGGCAAATTATCTAGTTTTGCCCTTTTATGTTTTAAAGCCGATTAATTTAATAAAAAATAATATTCTGGGAGTTTTTCAAAAATTAAAAGAAAAAGTGAAGCATTTAAAATCTGAAATCCAGGTTTTAAGCATTGCTTATTCAGATCCTAGAACTCCATGGACTGCTAAACTATTAATTGGTCTCACCGTTGGATATTTGCTTAGCCCAATAGATCTTATTCCAGATTTTATTCCAGTGCTTGGTATCTTAGACGATCTTATTTTGGTGCCTTTATTAATAACTGCTTCCATAAAATTAATTCCCAAAATTGTTTTGGATGATGCAAGAATAGAAGCGATAGAAAACCCGAAAAGGATGAAAAAGAACAACTGGATTGTTGCTGTTTTCATCCTTTTAATTTGGTTGATATTGATCTATTCCTTGTATTCTTTTTTCAAAGGAAAGACAAGTTACTTTTAATCCCCCTAGGCTTGCCTCGAGTTTTTAAAAGTATTTTCCTCCCGAACCATCGGGACATACCTCGTGGGCTTGCCCCGAGGTTCTTGATTTTTAGACTATTATTTCATTTCTGAATACCAGTTTAACTGAACAACTTCAACATAGTTATTTCCTTTATTAACCAGCTCCTTGAATTTAGCAACATCTGCAAGACCATCCTGACCTCTATAATGATAAGGATACACCTTTTTTGGTGCAAATTCAATCACAGCATCTGCAGCATCTTCTACGGTCATGGTATAAGGTAGATTCATACATATCAAAGCCACATCTATATTCTCTAAAGTTCTCATTTCTGTTATATCTTCAGTATCTCCCGAAATATAAAGACGCGCTCCATTTCTTTCCAGCACATATCCATTTCCTCTTCCTTTAGTATGCATTGCATCTGGAACTTCCGGTAAATTATACATTGGAATCGCTTTTATAGAAAAACCCATGAAATCTTGAGTATCACCGTTGTTCATCACCATTAAGTTAGCTGCCATTTCCTTTGGTAACTCATCTTTAACAGCTTGCGGGACAATAATTTTTGTGTCTCCTAAATTTAAAGCTTGCAATGTTTTTGCATCCATATGATCTCCATGAATATCGGTGATCAATATAAAACTTGGCGCCTCTTTTCCACTAAAAACAACAGCTCCTCCAACAGGATCTGTATATATTACGGCATCTTCCCATTTTATCACGGCAGTAGCGTGAGATATAGGTACAATTTCTATTGCTGCAATTTTTCGATCATTTTCTTGATCTCCTGCCGCAGTAACTTCGGTTTCATTTTTCATTTCTTGGTCTTTGTTTTCATTTTTACATGAAGTGAACGCCAAGCCTAGACAGCATAATGCAAATATTCCTTTTTTCATATTTAAATATTTTTGGTTTAGCTATTTGATTTTTATCGATTAAAAAAAGCCCTGAATTGGGCTCTAGTTTATAAAGACTCATAAAGTTAGGGAAGCTATTTGGGAATCTCCGTCAATTAATAAAGATTTAAGATAGGTTCAACTCCATTTTGATATCTCCTCGTGTATATGGATTATTTTCTTCGATAGGAATTTCAAGAAATCCATATTTTTTATAAATATGGATTGCATTTTCTAGTTTCCTACTGGAGTAGATGATGAGTTTTTCCCAATTTTTCTGCTCGGCGAAATCAATGGTATGTTCCATTAAATGCTGTCCAATTTTCTTGCCTTGAGATTGCGGAGTTACAGCCATTTTTGTTAGTTCAAAAATTCCGCTTTCCATTTTCATTAATGCCACAGTTCCAATGATTTCTTTGTTTTCCTTTACAAAGAAAATTGTACCGCCCGGTTCTATTATATATTTTTCAGGATTTCCCAACACATCTTCATCATGCGGTTCTACCCAGAAATATTTTTCTAGCCATGCGATGTTCAATTTTTTGAATTCTTCGGAATAATCTTGAATGTAAGGAATTATTTGCATAGGCTTAACGAATAAAATCTGTTATAAAATAACTTAAAGCTTTTCCCACTTTCGCTTCTGAAGTTTCATTAGAAGTTGCTTCGCAAATATGCAAATATCTTATATGTTCTTCTTCTGAAGCGATTCGGATCAAATTCCGAATCATATTAATTGCAAATCCACTTGGTGTTTGAGCACTACTAGGGAAACCCTTAATAGCATCACAATCAAGCTCAAATCCAAAATTATCATGAGACACAAATTCTAATTCTTCGCGAAAAGCTTGAACAATTTTTTCTGAAGGCATTAAAAGTAAATGTTCAAAAAGACGGTAGCCATCATTGGCCGAATGTTGCATTTCTTTAAAGATATACTGAGGAGTATAATTCTGATGCAATCCGAAAATTCGATACTTAGCTAAGAAGCCATCTTTTCTGGCAAAACTAAATCCATTTCCACTATGCCGGATATCTGTTTTCCGAAGATCTGTATGCGCATCAATATTTAATACGCTAATTGGCTTATTTAATGCTTCAGAAGTGCCTTTGATGTTTCCGTAAGCATTGTTATGTCCACCACCTATAATGATTGGAATCTTACCAAAAGCAATTATTTTTTTAACTACAGCGCTGGTTACCGCGTCTATCTTCGAAACTAAATCTCCCAATTTTTCAATGTAGTTTGGATCTTGAGGATCTATATTGGCTGCTTTTTCTAGCACTTGTGTGCAATCTACTTCTCCTAGTAGGATCACTTTTTCTGGCTTGGTATATTGATTAGCTTGAATATTAAGCAGTGATTTTAAACAAGTTTCCCAGCCTTTAGATGCACCAGACCTACCCAAATTAGCGCGGACTCCAATATCTTCAGGAATTCCAAAAAGAACATATTTTGAACTTGAATTTTCTAAACTTGCAAAATCTTGAACAAAGGAGATCTTTTCTCCGAATTTAGTTTCTCCTTCTCTCGCATTTAGATATTTAGAAATGCTCTTTGAGCTGTATAATTTAAAACCTTCCATGATTATATTTTTTCTCCGTTCAAATAAACCGCTTCAATAGAATTACTTCCAAAAGCATAGGGCAAATAAGTATAGGAGGGGATTGGTTTAGTGATGATAAAATTTGCTAGTTTTCCTTTGGTGATACTACCAACTAGGTCACTTTGATCCATTGCATAGGCACCATTAATTGTAGCAGCATTTATAGCTTCCTCTGGCGTCATTTTCATTTTCACACAGGCCAGTGATACTACAAGGTTCATATTTCCGCTGGGTGCGCTCCCGGGATTAAAATCTGTTGCAAGTGCTAACGGCAATCCAGCATCTATGATCATTCTAGCGGGTGTATATGGAATGCTTAAAAAGAGCGAACATCCCGGCAAGGCAACGGGCATGGTCTCAGAATTTTTAAGGGATTCAACATCTTCCATTCTCAACTCTTCAAGATGATCTACACTTAGCGCATTATTAGCAATTCCCGCCTGTACACCACCAAATGCATTGAATTGATTTACATGGATTTTTGGTCTAAGGTTAAAACCAGCTGCAGCATTTAATAATTTATTGGTGTCTTCAACTGTAAAAAAACCCTGTTCGCAAAAAATGTCTATATATTCGGCCAAGCCTTGTTTAGCGACTTCAGGAAGTATTTCTTCTATCACGTGATCTATATAAGCCTCTTTTTTATTTTTGTATTCCAATGGCAATGCATGTGCTCCCAAAAATGTAGCTTTAATAGGAATGCTATAGTTCTCTTTCAATTTTTTAATTACCCGAAGCATTTTTAACTCAGCCTCCTTGTTAAGTCCATATCCAGATTTTATCTCTACCGCACCAGTACCCAATTGCATCACTTCTTCCAGTCTGTTGGCAGATTGCTTATAAATATCTTCTTCTGAAGTTTCTTGCAAGAGTTTAGCCGAATTCAAAATTCCACCGCCTTTATTAGCGATCTTTACATAGGAAAGTCCGCTAATACGTTGACTGAATTCTTGCTCCCGATTCCCAGCATATACCATGTGGGTATGGGAATCGCACCAAGTTGGCAAAACAATTTTACCGGTAAGATCTATGGTATTATCTGGAGAAAGATCAGTAAGGTCATCCATGCTTCCATAATCTGAGATCTTTTTATCTTCAATTAACAACCAAGCGTTTTTGATGGTTGGTAGGATGTTCATCTCTTTTCCTAAAAGTTTTAAAACCGAAGGTTCTCGTACTTGTAAGAGTTCATTAATATTGGTAAAAAGTAATTTCATAGTGTAAAGATAAAAAAGCCTTTAAGTTTCTCAGCGCTTAGAATTGCAATTAACTTAACACTTACAAAGTGAATTGCGCAAGGATTTTTTGCACTTCATAGATGTCTACACTTTTATTGAATTTTTTACATATCGAAGGTTGTTGTTCGCCCGAGATCCAGATCTTTAGTTCTGCATCCAGATCAAAACTGCCTGCAGTTTCTAAGCTAAAGCGAGAAATACTTCTATAACTCACTGAGAAATATTCTACTTTTTTTCCAGTAATCCCTTGAACATCTACTAGAATCATACGCTTGTTGGTAAAAATGAAGGTATCTCGAATAAGTTTGAAACCGGCTTCAATTTTTTCTGAAGGGATCAATAATTTTGAATAATCTTTTTGAAGTGTTTCAGGATCTAAACTTCCTGCATTTCCTAATAAAGATGAAAATATTCCCATAGTTTTGATGTTGATTAATTAAACAAAAAGAGGCTGCTTCTAAAAGTTCTGCTCTCCATTTTCTGAAATTAATTCAGAAGTACGAAAGTTAAAACTTTAAAAGCAACCTCAATAAATAATTGAGCAATAGGTACTAGCTATTCTTAAGTGATTTCATATCTATCACAAAACGATATTTTACATCAGATTTCTGAACTCTTTCGTATGCATCATTGATATTTTGAATATCTATCATCTCCACATCAGATACTATATTGTGTTTTCCACAAAAATCTAACATTTCTTGAGTTTCCTTAATCCCACCAATAAGTGAACCTGCAATAGTTTTTCTACTAGCAATTAATCCACCACCGTGAATAGGGTCTAAAGGCTCAATTGCACCTACTAATACCATTGTTGCATCTCTTTTTAATAAAGCAACATAAGGATTTAGATCGTGCCCAACTGGAACTGTATTTAATAAGAAATCGAAAGAATTTGCATGCTCTTTCATTTGTTTTTCATTCTTTGAGATTAAAACTTCATCTGCTCCTAATTTTGTAGCATCATTACTCTTTTCTGGAGAAGTAGTTATCATTACGACATGCGCTCCCATTGCATGTGCAAATTTAATTCCCATGTGTCCTAATCCACCAAGACCAATCACACCAACTTTATCTCCTTTTTTCACATTCCAGTAACGAAGTGGAGAGTAAGTGGTAATTCCAGCACATAATAATGGAGCTACTGCTTCAATATCTAAATTTTCAGGAACCTTAAGTACGAATTTTTTATCTACAACAACCTTTTCAGAATACCCACCAAAAGTGTGTCCTCCTAAATGTTTGTCTTTGCTATTATAAGTATAGGTAGCACCATTCTCACAGTATTGTTCCAGATCTTCCTTACAAGAATTGCATTCCTGGCAAGAATCTACCATGCATCCAACTCCTACAAGATCTCCTTCTTTAAAATTCTTAACATTGTCACCAACTTTTGTTACTTTTCCAACTATTTCGTGACCCGGAACAACAGGGTATTGTGAATTTTTCCAATCGTTCTTTACAGTATGTATATCACTGTGACAAACACCACAGTAAAGAATATCTATTTCTATATCTTCTTTAGTAATGTCTCTTCTTTCAATTCTAAATGGTTCTAATTCAGTGGTCTTTGATGATGCCGCATATGCTTTAACTTCGCTCATAATCTTCTTTTTCATTAATTTTTTTAACTTACTCGAAGATACGAAATACTGTTGCTCACTCATAAATGATGGCCTACTTTAAATTAAGTTTAACTTGATATATTAACACAGGTTATTATTTCTGAAGAAGAAATTCAGGTTTGGGGGATAATAGTTTTTGATGACAAGAGTTTAGATAAATTATTTTTACCTTAGAGCAAAAATTACGCACGTTTAATAAGTATCCATTATGAAAAATAAATCTCAAGGAATAAATACACTTTGCGCACATGCAGGAGAACTAAAGGACACTCTATTCAAAGGAGCGGTTTCACCTTTATATATGTCTACTTCTTACGCCTTCGAAGATGTAGAGGTAAAACGCTATCCAAGATATTTTAATACGCCTAATCAGGTTGCCTTAGCAAAGAAAGTTGCGGCATTGGAACACGGGGAAGCAGCACTGATATTTGGAAGTGGTATGGCTGCAGTAAGCACCTCATTAATGGCTTTTTTGAAAAGTGGGGATCATGTGATCTTGCAGAATACACTTTACGGTGGAACTAGTAATTTGGTTGTTGAAGAATTTGAAAGATTCGGCATAGCATACTCTTTCGCAAATGATCTAAAACCAAAAAGTTTTGAAGCCGAAATAAAGAGCAACACGAAAGTGATCTATATTGAAACACCTTCAAATCCGTTATTGACAATTACAGATATTGCTGCTGTTGCAAGGATAGCTAAAGAGCATGGCTTGGTAAGTATGATCGACAATACTTTTGCTTCTCCTGTAAATCAAAATCCGTTGGATTTTGGAATAGATGTGGTTATTCACTCAGCGACTAAATATATGGGTGGGCATAGCGATATTCTTGCTGGTGCTGTTATATCTTCAGAAGAACATATGGATACCATTTTTCAACTTGCTAAGAATTTTGGAGGTAGTTTAAGTGATTATACTGTCTGGCTATTAGAGCGAAGTATAAAAACAATGGGATTACGCGTAAAAGCACAAAATAAGAATGCTAAGAAAATGGCTAAATATCTGGAAAAACATGAGGATGTAGCCGCAGTATATTATCCAGGATTAAAATCGCATCCAGATCATAAATTGGCAAAGTCGCAAATGAAAGGTTTTGGTGGTATGTTATCTTTCGAATTAAAAGAAGGTTTGAATGCCTCTTTATTTCAGAAGAAATTAAAACTGATAAAATCTTCTATGAGTTTGGCGGGGGTAGAATCTACTATTCTATCTCCAACCCTAACTTCTCATGCGTTATTAACACCAGAAGAGCGAGCTAAACAGGGAATTAGAGATGGTTTAATGCGTTTTTCTATTGGTATTGAGGAAAATGAAGATCTTATTGAAGATATAGAACAAGCTTTAGTTTTTTTAAAACAAATGGCATAATAAATACTAATACAGAGAATAAACAAGTATGAAATTAGACTTATTAGCTATTGGATCACATCCAGACGATATTGAGTTGAGCTGTGCGGGAACAATAGCCAAAGAAGTAGCTAGAGGAAAGAAAGTTGGGGTATTAGATCTAACAAGAGGAGAATTAGGAACCCGAGGAACAGCAGTTATGAGAGATGAGGAAGCTGCAGAAGCTTCCAAGATATTAGGCTTGCATATAAGACATAATCTTAAATTTGAGGACGGATTTTTTAGTAACAATAAAACGCATCAGCTAGAGATCATAAAAGTAATTCGAAGATATAGGCCAGAGATCATTTTATGTAACGCTTTTAATGACAGACATATAGATCACGGGAAAGGTTCTCAATTGGTAAGCGATTCCTGCTTTCTTAGCGGTTTGCGCAGAATTGAAACCGAAGTAGATGGAGTAATGCAGGAGGCTTGGAGACCAAAGCATGTGTACCATTACATACAATGGAAAAATCTAACCCCAGATATTGCAGTAGATATTACTGGATATATGGATATAAAGTTAAAATCTGTACTTGCTTATAAGAGCCAATTCTTCGATGAAGATAGTGATGAACCAGCTACACCTATCTCTAGTGATAACTTTTTAGATAGTATTACCTACAGAGCAAGGGATTTAGGACGGCTAATTGGGACAGAATATGCAGAAGGATATAATGTAGAGCGCTATCCTGCAGTAGATTCGATTTTTGATCTAATTTAATTTCATTTTTTTCTTTGAGAGAATATAGAAAAAATATACATTTGCATCCGCGAATAAATGGTGGTTGTAGCTCAGCTGGTTAGAGCATCGGTTTGTGGTACCGAGGGTCGCCGGTTCGAACCCGGTCTTCCACCCTTTTTTTAACTCCTTAGGAAACTAAGGAGTTTTTTTTGTTTAAGATTCGCAGAGATTAAATTGCATTTATGTAATTATTCTGTCATCCCGAATTTATGAGGGATCTCTTTCTAGTATTAGATTAGCATGAATGAGACTCTTCTACAATCCGAATAGCAATAAGAAGAGTCTAGAAATTTCTAATTTGGTGAAATGTAATTTCATCAATTATGGAACTAAATAGGTTTTTTTCCACTCTTCATCCACAAGTCTAAATCTAGCTCTAAGGTGATTATAGTCATTTCTTAACTTTAAAATTTCCATTCTATGAGGTTCAAACTCCAAGACTCCAAAATGGATTTTCGTGGTTCGTTTTATTGTAAAAGGATCTTTAATAGGCTTTCCTGGAGGCATGAATGAATTGTAATTGTTTACAGCATTTCCATCTATCTTATTTCTGTTTGATTCCCATAGCTCGTTATCTGTGTGAATGCTCACTAATCCGTTGAAAATAACTTGTAGCTTATTTTTTGGATCATAAAACAATGCACTGCTTTTGGGATTTTCCCTTAGCTGCTTGATCTTATTAGCTCTAAGATCTGTATAAAACAATAGGTTTTTGCTGGCAGTTATTCCTCGTAATATCAATATTCGTTGCCGCACTCCAGTTTCTTCATTCTGGGTTCCTAAGCTGCAATGCTTAAAAGGATGATCTTTTTCGGTTAAAGCCTTACCTAAAGTTCCCCAGGCTTCATTCAATAAATCTCTTAACATGGATATTTTATTTATAATTATTAAAACAATTGTTTAACCCATATTCAAGTAGGTTTCTAAGAGGCTTTGGGATAGGGAGGATCAACGGATTTTAAGTTCTATTATAACTTAAAAAGATCTATTTAATGTTATATTCCAGTCTCATGGTTATGGAGGCAGTTTTCTTTTTATCCTGAGTATTATAAGCCCCGCTCCAGCTGTAATCTTCTCCGCTGTTTTGACCCGTGATCTGAAATACTCCCATACTGGCATTATTTAATTCTCCTTAACTTCCCCCGCTGTTCTCAGCAATTTTTTCTGCTCTAAGATGGGCATCTTCTGTAGCTTTAGAGATCATAGCAATTTTAAGTTCAGATATTTTGGTGTAATAATATCGAGGAGGGGTGGAATTAAATTGAACGCCTTTATTCAAAAGTTCTGTGATCTCTCTGGACACAGATTCTATTAATTCTACATTATTAGATTCAATTTTCACTGCTTGGGTAAGCATATATCCTTTAAAAATGCTGCCTACATAATTTCCATTCTGATATTGATTTTCTTGTTGTTCACTGGTCTGAACCGAGTTGAAAACAATATTTTCTGAAGGGATTCCTTTTTCAACCAAGTATTTTCTTACTGTTTCTTTATCGGCAATAAGATCTGCATAAGTTTCTTTAAGAACAGGAGACATCCTTACAAATTGTCCCTCCCAAACTATTAGATCTGAAGTGAAATTTTCACTTCCAGAGCCGGTAACAGAGATAACACCTACAGGTTGCGCCCTTTTTATATAAGCATTTCCTAAAAGGAATGCAGCCAATACAATGGCTATAGAAAAAATAATTGCAACTAAATATTTCATAATTTGATTTTCAAATATTCTTAAAGATATAAAATTATAAATCTGCTAGGTCATTATTCATTCAAATTCTTACTTTTGCACATGCAACAAAACGTACTTATTTTAGACTTTGGTTCACAGTATACACAGCTTATAGCAAGACGTGTAAGAGAACTTAACATCTACTGCGAAATTCATCCTTACAACAATCCACCTAAAGACATTTCGGAATTTAAAGCTACCATCCTTTCAGGTAGTCCTTTTTCTGTAAGAGCTGATAATGCTCCACATCCTGATCTTTCGGAAATTAGAGGTAAGATGCCTTTGTTAGCAGTTTGTTACGGGGCACAATATTTAGCTCAATTTCATGGAGGAAAAGTAGAAGCTTCAGAAACAAGAGAATATGGAAGAGCAAATCTTTCAGTAATTAAAGATGCTGAAGTTCTTTTTGAGGATATTACAGAGAATTCTCAAGTCTGGATGAGCCATAGCGATACTATCAAGGAATTACCAACCAATGCGGTGCGTTTGGCAAGTACTACAGATGTGCTGAATGCTGCGTATAGAATTGATGGAGAAGAAACATTTGCAATACAATTTCATCCGGAAGTATATCACACTTCAGACGGGAAACAACTTTTAGAGAATTTCCTTATTAGAATAGCAGGCGTAGAGCAAACCTGGTCGCCTGAGGCTTTTGTAGACATGACGGTTTCAGAATTAAAGGAAAAAATTGGAGACGATAAAGTGGTGCTTGGCTTAAGTGGTGGGGTAGATTCTACTGTTGCTGCAGTATTATTACATAAGGCAATTGGGGAGAACCTATATTGTATATTCGTTAATAACGGTCTTTTAAGAAAGAACGAATTCGACAGTGTTTTGGACCAGTATAAGCACATGGGACTTAACGTAAAAGGAGTAGATGCTTCGGCACGTTTCTTGGATGCGCTTGCTGGAATAAGCGAACCAGAAGCGAAAAGAAAGAAAATAGGAAATGCTTTTATCGAAGTTTTTGATGATGAAGCTCATCAGATTCAGGATGTAAAATTTTTAGCTCAAGGAACCATTTATCCAGATGTTATAGAATCGGTTTCGGCAACCGGAGGACCTTCGGCTACTATTAAATCACATCACAATGTAGGTGGATTGCCAGATTTCATGAAATTGAAAATAGTAGAACCTTTGCGATCTTTATTCAAAGATGAAGTAAGGCGGGTAGGAGCAGAGTTGGGAATTGATAAAGAATTATTGGGGAGACACCCGTTTCCTGGGCCAGGATTGGCAATTAGGATACTTGGAGATGTAACAGCAGAAAAAGTAAGAATACTTCAAGAAGTAGATGCCATTTTTATCAATGGCCTGAAAGAATGGATGTTGTATGATAAAGTGTGGCAAGCAGGAGCTATTCTTTTACCGGTGAATTCGGTAGGAGTTATGGGAGACGAAAGAACCTATGAAAAAGTAGTGGCATTACGGGCTGTAGAATCTACAGATGGAATGACTGCAGATTGGGTGGATCTACCACATGAATTCTTGCAAAAAACATCGAATACGATAATAAACAGGGTTAAAGGCGTTAATAGAGTAGTATATGATATAAGCTCTAAACCACCGGCAACTATTGAGTGGGAATAGAGATTTACAAAAAAATTGAAAATTATAATAAATAACCAATGAGATACCTACTAATTATATGCTTGTTAATTCAAGTAGTTACTACCTCCGCCTTTGGTCAGGCATATAAATATCATACGGTTTCTCCTGGAGAAACGTTATATAGTATTTCTAAGAAGTACGAAATTAGTCAGGACGACCTTATTAAATATAATCCAGATGCAAAAGCTGGCTTGCAAGTGAATGATAAATTAGTTATTCCTATAACTGGAGACTCTTATGAATCTTCAACTAAAAAAGCCATCAGTTTTAATTCTCATAAAGTGCAAAAAAAGGAAACCTTATATAGCTTATCAAAAAAGTACGGAGTAAGTGTAGAGGATATTAAAAAATACAATAAACAGCTTTATTCTAAGGAACTTCAAAATGGAGAGATCATTCAAATTCCGGTTTTGATGGTGGACGATTCTCCTACGGCAAAAGTGATAATTTCTGAAACCAAAGAAGCTCCTGCACAAGAACGTGTTATAATTGCTAAAAAAGAGCAGAATATAAACTCCCCGATTAGAACTAATTCTCAAAACTTAAGGAAGACTAGAGAGCATATCATAATACCGAAAGAGACCAAATATGGAATTGCTCGCAAATATGGGATGACGGTAAAAGAATTGGAAGAACTTAATCCTATGGTTGGAACGCTTAGGCCAGGAATCATGCTTAAAGTTGGAACAAACGTTTTAGATCAACCTGTAATAATTACAGATGATGATTTTGATTTTTATGAGGTGCAGCCGCAAGAAACCATGTACAGTTTAACTAGAAGGTTTCAGGTAGAAGAAAATTCTCTGGTAGCCTTAAATCCTGCTTTGAAGGACGGATTAAAATGGGGGATGATCTTAAAAGTTCCCACAAAAGATTCTAAAGGAAGAAAGTTCGAAGATATTGAGATTGCAGATATTCCTGCTTTACCAACTTCGGAATTAAGATCTATGGACCTTTCTACAAAACTCAAGAATTTTGAAACCAAGAACTTGGTATTAATGTTGCCTTATAATTTAAATACAATTAGCAATGATTCTGTTTCTAATGCAAAAGCTATATTAACTCAAGACAGAGTTTTACGTATTTCCTTAGATTTTTATAGCGGCGCTTTAATGGCAGTAGAACGAGCTAAAGAATTAGGTATTTCAACCAATTTAAGGATTTACGATACTCAGAACAAAGCAGGAAAAGTATCTTCAATAATTTCAGGCAACGACTTTAAGAATGTAGATGCGGTAATAGGACCCTTGTTGCAGGCAACTTCTGAAGAAGCAGCAACTAAACTTTCCAGTTTAAATGTGCCGGTTATTTCGCCTATGACCAACAGAGAATTGAGAGCTTTACCAAATCTTTATCAGTCCAGACCTAGTGATGATATGTTGCGTGATGCTATGATAGATTATCTTAAGAATAACTCTCAGGGTAAGAATGTGATTATAGTTGCAGATGGAGCTTCGGCTAATACAAAAGCAAAATTAATAAGCGCCATACCAAATGCAAGAATTTTAAATCCTGGATCTAATAATATTTCTGAAGGATCTCTTGGTGCAGTTTTGGATAAATCTAGAGAAAACTGGATCGTTCTAGAATCCGAAAGTTTGGGGTTATTAGGAAGTGCAACTTCAGCATTAAGCAGATTATCCAGAAATAACAGAATTACCTTATTTACTACTTACAAGAACAATTCTTTTGAAAGTGATGTTGTAAATAATGAACATTTAGGAGATCTCAATTTTCATTTCCCTTCAGAATATAAAGAATTTGATGAAAATATATCAGATAGTTTTATAGATGCTTATAAAACTAAATACGGATATATTCCGAATAAATATACTGTGCGAGGATATGACCTTACATTGGATGTTTTATTGAGACTTGCTGCGATGGGCACTATGGAAGAATCTGTGAAAGCAAATATTATTACAGAATATGTAGAGAATAAATTTCTTTATAAACCAAAGGCAAATGGGGGCTTTTATAATGATGCCATCTACATTATGCATCTTAACAAGGATCTTACTTTAAGCGTTTCCAAATAAAAAACTATGACATCAAAAGTGACCTACAAGGGAGACCTTCGTACAGAATGTGAACATTTGCAGAGCGGAAAAGTGATCATTACAGATGCTCCGGTAGATAACAACGGAAAAGGAGAAGCATTTTCTCCAACAGATACGGTTGCAACCGCAATGGCTTCTTGTATGATTACCATTATGGGGATCAAGGCTAATGAGATGAATCTTGATATAAAAGGAACTTATGCAGAGGTAACTAAGCATATGACTGCAAATCCCCGAAGAATTTCTGGGATAGATGTTCAACTTTATGTAAAGGGAGATTTAACAGATAGAGATAAAACCATTCTTGAGAATGCAGGAAAATCCTGCCCTGTTATTCAAAGTATCCATCCAGATATTATAAAAAATATATCCTTTAATTACTAGGTATTGAAACAAACTTTCCTTTTTTTACTGTTTATGGTTAGCGGTTTTTCTTTTGGGCAAGCCGATAATAAAATCATTTAAAAGGATAACGGGAAATTAAGTTGGGAGGATTTTCAAGGAAAGCCTTCTCCCGAAATTCCATTTCATGCCAATACAAATTCCGGGATATCATATTCCTGGGGAATGAAAGGATCTGCAAAAAAATTAGAACTGAATTATACTGTAGAGACATTTTTTTATACAGATAAGAGTTGGGTAAGGCCAGATTCTAAAAGTGATTATTTGCTGAAGCATGAACAACTTCATTTTGATATTTCTGAATTATATGCAAGGAAATTGCGAGAAAAACTTGCCAAGGTTGACAGTTCTAAGTTGAATAAAGATTCCAGTAAATACCTTAATAAGTTATATGAAGAGGTGGCTGCAGAGCGAGTTGAGATGCAAGACCAATTTGATAAGGAAACCGATCATAGCAAAAATAAGGAAACCGAGCTTAAATGGCGTTTAAAATGGCAGAGGAGTTTCAGAAGTTAGAGGCCTTTGGTAATTAATAATTTACGACCTCTTTTTTAGCGGCTCCAAATTCTAGAATAATTTCCTGAATTATTTGTGCAGCAGGTTTAATATCATGTATCAATCCTGAGATCTGTCCAATTTCTAATTCACCTTCTTCCAGATCTCCTTCAAACATCCCTTTTTTAGCACGTGCGCGTCCAAGAAGTGTAATTAATTCTTCTTTTGTTGGTGCATTTAGATATAAAGACTGAATGTCATTATAGAATTTATTCTTCAACAATCTAACAGGTGCCAATTCTTTTAAGGTAAGTTGGGTATCACCTTCCTTTGCTTCTACAACTCTTTCTTTGAAATTTTTGTGAGAAGAAGCTTCATTACTAGCAACAAATCTGGAACCAATTTGTACAGCATCGGCACCTAAAACCATCGCTGCCAACATGCCTTTACCCGTAGCAATTCCTCCTGCAGCTATAAGCGGTATTTCTAATTGTTCTTTCACCATTGGGATCAAGGTAAATGTGGTGGTCTCGTCTCTTCCATTATGTCCACCAGCTTCAAAACCTTCAGCCACAACAGCATCTACTCCAGCTTCCTGTGACTTCAAGGCAAACTTTAAACTGCTAACTACATGTACCACAACAATTCCATGCGCTTGTAAGTGCTTTGTCCAAGTCTTTGGATTTCCGGCAGAGGTGAAAACTATTTTTACGCCTTCTTCAATAATGATCTCCATGATCTTTTCGACATCGGGATATAGCATAGGCACATTTACTGCGAAAGGAAAAGTGGTTGCTTTTTTACATTTCTGAATATGTTCTCTTAAAATTTCCGGATACATTGATCCAGCTCCAATAATTCCTAAACCACCGTTATTACTAACGGCACTTGCCAACTTCCAACCGCTCGCCCAGATCATTCCTGCTTGTATAATTGGATATTTTATATTGAAGAGTTGGGTAATTCTATTCGACATATTTTATGTTATTTTTCTCTTTAGATTTTGAATTTCTGATATTCTATTGCATATTCCAGTTAAATTAAAAGCCACGAATCCACGAATATAATAATTTCTAATTCGTGAATTTGTGGCAATTTTTAATATATGATGCTTTAGAACTAATATTAATTTTAATCTTCGGAGGAGGTTAAAACTAAGAAATCACTCCAGAACCAATCAATTCATTGTCTAGATACCAGGCTACAAATTGTCCTTCGGTAATAGCAGATTGCGAATTTTCGAAAGTTATATACAATCCGTTCTCAGTTTGATGCAGCCTTGCATCTTGTAACTCTTGTCTATATCTAATTCGGGCTTTAACGTCCATTGTTTGATCTGCCTCCAAAGTTAGATCCCTGCGTACCCAGTGCACTTCATTATTTGTTACAAATAAAGCTTTTCTATAAAGTCCTGGATGGTCTTTCCCTTGGCCTGTATAAATGATATTGGTGTTAACATCGGTATCAATAACAAAAAGTGGTTCCGGAGTTCCACCTACAGCAAGTCCTTTGCGCTGTCCTTTTGTAAAATAATGCGCTCCTTGATGCCTTCCAACTACTTTTCCATCCTCCAAATCATAGTGGAATTTTTTAGCCAAATGATCCAGTTCTTCTTGCTTGTTTCTGAAGTGAACTTCTTTTTGTTGATATTGTTCTTTATGAGAATCTATCTCAACTATAACACCTTCTTTTGGTTGTAATTTTTGCTGAAGGAATTCAGGTAAGCGCACTTTTCCAATAAAACAAAGTCCTTGCGAATCCTTTTTATTCGCAGTTATAAGATCTTGCTCTGCAGCAATCTTACGAACTTCAGGCTTTAGTAATTCCCCTATAGGAAAAAGGGTTCTGGAAAGTTGTTCTTGAGTAAGCTGACAAAGGAAATATGATTGATCTTTATTATCGTCTTTCCCGGCTAATAATTGATAGATCGTTTCTCCATCTTTTTCTATGATGCCTTTTCTGCAATAATGGCCAGTAGCTACATAATCTGCACCTAATGAAAGCGCAATCTTCATAAAAACATCAAATTTGATCTCTCTATTACAAAGCACATCCGGGTTTGGCGTTCTACCAATTTCATATTCTCTAAACATGTAATCAACAATGCGCTCTTTATATGCTTCACTAAGATCTACAGTTTGAAAAGGAATCCCCAGTTTTTCGGCAACCATCATAGCATCGTTACTATCATCCAGCCAAGGACATTCATCTGAAATGGTAACAGAATCGTCATGCCAGTTCTTCATAAATAATCCTATCACTTCATATCCTTGCTGTTGCAAAAGATAGGCAGTAACACTAGAATCTACTCCTCCAGATAAACCTACAACTACTTTCTTCATATTTAAATCTACTTCATTTGGGTTCCCAAACTTAATCCTATGTGCAGTCGAATTCCCGTTGGCAAAATTACGAAATAAAAAAGGGTAGTTAAAACTACCCTTTGTACTTTTTATGTAAGATAAGAATTATCGTTTTTCGAAAACAATGTTCGTATTTTGTACTGCTAAAAAATCTGGATAAAAAGTAAATTGAGAACTGCTATCAAAAGTTACTGTTCCTTTTAAAGAACCAATATCTTCAAAAGGTACTGCAAAGGTGTACTTAGAATTGCCGTCGTTAGTCCATGTATCGTTATCTGAGCTTTCAAGTACACAAGTTCCAGTTTCATTAGAATAGTAAGAGCTTTCTGCTGTGTTGTCTGCTTTAAAGTCGATAAAAGATTGACTGCTGCATTCGCCCACTTGTAAATTCAAAGCACCGCTATTATTTATTTCCACAACATACCATTTTCCAAGAATTGCATCTTCTCCGCCACCATTGTCATCGTCTTTATTGCAAGAAGTAAGTAAAGCAAAGCTAAATAATAGCAAAAAAATCTTTTTCATAATGTAGGTTTTATAGTAATCGTTTTATCAATTCAAAGTAGTTATATAAACTTAGTAAATTTCATTTTAGTATGTAAGTTTTTTATTGAAATCAAATATTTAACCAATTTAACTAAAAAAGGCCCGGATTATATCCGAGCCTTTCAATTTATTTTTATAGCAAATCTGTTATTTTTTATTTTTTTGCTGCTCCGCCTGCTCCATCATCTCTTGCATTTTTCTGGCGAACTTCCCTTGTTTCTTAGGTTTTTTCTTGTTTTCCTGAATCTTATCATGGATCTTTTGCTCATCTATAATGGCATATTTAATTACTAACATAATCCCAATGGTAATTAAATTAGAAACAAAATAATAAAGTGAAAGTCCACTCGCATAGTTATTAAAGAAAAACAACATCATAATAGGGGATAAGTACATGATAAATTTCATGTTCGGCATTCCTGGTTGCTGATTATTCTGCATGGTTTGCCCAGTAGTCATCATCATATAAATAAATATGGCTATAGATGCCAATATTGGAAATAAACTCACATGATCTCCATAGAATGGAATTGTGAAAGGTAATTGTGCGATTGTATCATAACTTGAAAGGTCATCTGCCCATAAAAATCCTTTCTGCCTTAATTGGAAAGCACTCGGAAAAAATTGGAAGAGGGCATAGAAGACTGGAATTTGCATCAAAGCAGGTAAACAACCACTCATAGGGCTTGCACCAGCTTTAGAATACAGCTTCATGGTTTCTTGCTGCTTCTTCATTGCGTTATCCTTATACTTCTCATTTAACTCATTAATTTCAGGTTTTAATACCTTCATTTTAGCTTGAGATAAATAAGATTTATAAGTAACTGGAGAAAGTACTATTCTCACTACAATGGTCATTACTATAATTGCAATTCCATAGCTTGGTAAAAATCCAGAAAGGAATGCAAAAAACGGGATAAATATATACTTATTTATCCAGCCGAAGATTCCCCAACCTAATGGGACTACTTCATCTAAATTTCTATTATAATCATTTAATATCTTATAATCTGTTGGTCCATAATACCAGTTCATATTATAATTAAGTTCACCTCTTTTTAATTCTAGAGGAAGGGTAGTGGCAAAGTCTTTTGTGTATAAAGTGTCTACATCCTCATCTTGAACTAAATTCTTAGAAACAAACTTCCCAGTAGAAAACGGCGTATCTGTTAAAAGTATGGAAGAAAAGAAGTGTTGTTTAAATGCAACCCATGAAACATCATTGGCTTCATCTTCTTTTAAGTCACCATGACCTAAATAATCATCCTCTCCATCTTCAAATTCCCAAGCCAATTCTGTGTATTTGTTTTCATAACCTATACTTTTTGAATGACGGAAACCTTTTAGTTTCCAGTCTAAATTGACACTGTTATCATTGCTAATCACATTACTTAAACCTTGAGTACGAATGCTGAAATCCAACATATATTCTCCCGGTTTCATTACATAAACATATTCCAAATATTCAGATTCTGAAACCTTTAGTTTCATAGAAAGCATCTGATTCTCTCCGCTTTCTGAAAGCGAAGGCTCAAAATACATGTTTTTTGTATTGATTACCCTACCATCTGAAGTTGTAAAATTTAAATTTAAAGTGGCATTTCCATCTTTAATAAGATATACAGGAATAGAATCGTAAGTTTTAAACTGAACAAGTCTTGCTTCAGAAATATAACCCCCTTTATTATCTATGTTTAGTTCCAGTACATTATTAGAAAGTTTTGTAGAAGAGTCTTTTGCTGAAGCTAAGCTAGCAGAATAACCAAAAGTGCCTAAGGCTTCTTGCGCTTTTGCACTGGAAGCAGAATCTAATTCTGTATTATCAATTTCTCTAGTGGCTGCAGGCGTAGCTGTTTGAGTAGTCTCCACTTGTTCGGTAGTATCCTCTTTATTCTCAACTTCGTTATTTTCAAAGGAATTGTTGTACAACATCCAAATTAAAATTCCACCAATTAGGAAAAATCCTATCAAGGATTGTACGTCAAATTTTTTCTCTTCCATATTAAATTATAAAGTAAACTAAAGTGATCTCTATCACTAATGATTTTTTATAGTCAAATAAATGACCGTTTATTGATTTTGTGTCACTTTGACACTAATTTTTTGTTTGGAATAAGTAACGGCAGCTTTTATAAATGCCACAAATAAGGGATGTGGATTTGCAACGGTACTTTTATACTCAGGATGAAATTGCACACCAACATACCAAGGATGACCTTCCAACTCTACAATTTCTACCAATCCAGTTTCCTTGTTTATCCCGGTAGCCTTTAAACCAGCATTCTCAAGTTCGGTCTTATAGGCATTATTATATTCGTATCTATGTCTATGTCTTTCAGAAATAACATCGGTATTATAGATACTTTTCACGATAGATCCTTCAGCCAGTTCACAAGACCATGCGCCTAACCTCATAGTTCCACCTTTTTGCGTAACTTCTTTCTGAGCCTCCATGATATCTATCACTGGGTGTTTCGTCTCAAAATTCATTTCAGTAGAATTCGCATTTTTCAATTGAAGTACATTTCTAGCAAATTCGATAACTGCCATCTGCATTCCTAAACAAATTCCTAAGAATGGAATATGGTTTTCACGGGCAAATCTTACTGCATCTATCTTTCCTTCAATTCCACGTTCTCCAAAACCAGGAGCCACTAAAATTCCATCCAAATGCGCAATTTTATTCTTTATAGTATTCTCATTTATAAATTCAGAATGAATACTTTCTACTACAACCTTAACTTCATTCTCTGCACCGGCATGAATAAAAGATTCTAAAATAGATTTATAAGAATCCTGAAGCTCTACATATTTCCCAATAAGTCCTATTCTAACCTCATACTTCGGATTTTTATGACGTTGTAAAAATTTATTCCAGTGTTTTAAATTTGGAATAGTATCATTTGGTAACATCAATTTTTTAAGAACTACGGTATCTAAACCTTCTTCTAACATTAAGTTAGGAACGTCGTAAATAGTAGATGCATCTATAGATTGGATTACCGCTTCTTGCCTAACATTACAAAAGATGGCAAGTTTTCTTCTAATATCATCAGATAGTTCATGCTCGGTTCTACAAACCAAGATATCGGCTTTTATTCCGCTTTCCATCAAGGTTTTTACACTGTGCTGCGTAGGTTTTGTTTTAAGTTCGCCAGCAGCTGCTAAATAAGGAACGAGGGTAAGGTGAATAACCAAAGCATTGTCATCTCCCAACTCCCACTTTAGTTGTCTTACGGCTTCTATATAAGGAAGGGACTCTATATCTCCAACAGTTCCACCTATTTCTGTGATAACTATATCATAATCACCGCTTTTTCCAAGTATTTGGATGCGTTCCTTAATTTCGTTTGTAATATGAGGCACTACTTGAACAGTCTTACCTAGAAATTCTCCTCTGCGCTCTTTTTCGATCACACTTTGGTAAATTCTTCCGGTAGTCACGTTATTCGCCTGAGAAGTTTTTACGTTTAAAAAACGTTCATAATGTCCAAGATCTAGATCTGTTTCTGCCCCATCTTCGGTAACATAACATTCCCCATGTTCATAAGGATTTAAAGTTCCAGGATCTACGTTTATGTAAGGATCTAATTTCTGAATAGTGGTTTTAAATCCACGAGCTTGTAATAATTTTGCCAATGAAGCAGCGATAATTCCCTTTCCTAAAGAAGATGAAACCCCGCCAGTGACAAAAATATACTTGGTTTCGGCCATTTTGTAAGTATTTGTTGTGTTGCTTTATTCAGGGCGCTAAATTACAAAGAAGAATAGAAAAAAGCTCTCTATTTCAGGCATAATATTAATGCTAAAAAATCATAAATTAATGACTTGGAAAGTTTAATTATTAGGATATTTCATTCGAATATTTCGTAGTATGCTTTCCATCCCATTAACCTTAAGTTCAGTTACCTGTTGAAGTTGATCTCCTAATTTGCCGCTTGGAAACCCTTTTTGGCGATACCAAATAAGATAGTATTCGGGTATTTCAGATAGGAATAAACCTTTGTATTTACCATAATGCATCTTTGCATATGCTAATTCTATTAGTGCTTTTTTATCTGGGAATAATTCCATGCTGCTAAAATAGGAACTATAAATTATGGAGAAATTATTTTAATATTTTATTGAAACTTATTTTGACTCCAATTTTTATTATATAAAAAATGTATTAGCGTTTTTTTGTCTCAATAATGTCTCTTCACGCTGAATTAGTTTTAGGATCTTATCTTCGGAAAATGGGAAGCTGAAATAGTTAAGCATAACGGAAAAATCTGTTTTTAGATAGTGGAAGACAATTCACTAGAGCGAAAGCGTACTAATTAATAAATATTTGAAATAGTAAAGGATTTTGAATTATTAGCCAAGTCTATAAATAAAGGTTAAATATTTTTTTATAACTAAGCAATCGCCTAGTTTTGCATTTTAAATAAATATAATGTCCAGAACTAAACAATATAAGGAACAAGATGTTATCCAAAAAGCTATGGGCTTATTTTGGCGTAATGGTTATGAAGCAACTTCAGTACGTATGTTGGAAAAAGAAATGGGGATCAATCAGTTTTCTATTTATTCAAGTTTCGGAAATAAACATGGTGTTTTTATTGAAAGTATTAAAGCATATAAGAGTGAATTAAACAGTATTAGAAATATTTTAAAAAATTCTAATAATGGTATTGTGGGCATCAAGCAATTCTTCTATGATTTTTTAGAATTTACTAGAGAAAATGAAGTAGGAAAAGGTTGTCTTGTTTGCAATACACTAAGTGAACTTGGTAATAAAGCTGAACCAGATCTTATGTTGGAACTGATGATGTTTACTGATGAAATTAGGTCTTTATTCATCTATAATTTAAAACAAGATGAAAACAAAAAAGTAGAACTACTAAAGAAGGAAGCTAATTTTTTAACCACCTCGATGCTAGGACTTTCATTAGGATCTAGGGTCCAAAATCAAAATCAACTGGAGGATTACATTGAAATGGTTTTTTTTAAGGTTTAATTTTTTTTTACAATGAAACTAAGCGTTTGCTTAGGTAATATAAACAATTATTTTTAAATATTTCAACTATGAGTACATTAAAAGTTCACACAATCGATTCTGCACCAGAGGGAAGTAAAGCATTATTAGAAAACTCTCAAAAAGAATATGGAATGATACCAGGCCTACATGGAGTTTTAGCTGGTGCACCAGGTATTCTAGAAGCTTATAAGACACTACATCAATTATTTGTAGACTCTTCTTTTAATCAAGAAGAATTAACCGTGGTATGGCAAAGTATCAATGTAGAGCATGAATGTCACTATTGTGTGCCGGCACATACAGGTATTGCTGCGATGATGAAGGTAGATGAAAAGATTACGGAAGCTTTGCGCAACAGAACAGCACTCGCAAACCCAAAATTAGATGCATTAAGGGATATGACTTTGTCTATAGTTCGAAATAGAGGAAATGTAAATGATAGCGAAATCCAAGCATTTTATGCTGTAGGATATGGAGAAAGACAAGTTTTAGAAATCATATTGGGATTATCTCAAAAAGTAATTAGTAATTATACTAATCATATTGCAAAAACTCCTGTTGATGCTCCATTCCAAAAATTTGCATGGAAAAAGGAGAACGAAAAGGTATAAACCAGGATTATAAAAATTAATTAAGCCATCCGCAATGATTTCGGAAGGCTTTTAAGACAAATATATTTCATTTGTTTCCAGATGAAATGGCTAATCAGGTTGCAAGAACTTATCAGAGTTATTTTGATTAGCTTTAAAATCAGTTTTTCAGAATAAATAAAATAAAGGATAAACTTTAATAAATTAACGATGATAAAAATAAGCGTAATGTATCCTAACGGACCAGATACAAAATTTGATTCAGATTATTATAAAAACTCCCATTTACCAATGATTGCTGAAGCTTTGGGGGATTCATTAAAAGGGATTGAATTCAACATTGGAATTGGAGGAAGAGTTCCGGGAGAACTTGCACCATTTATTGCAATAGTCCATTTAACATTCGAGTCTATAGAAGCATTTCAATCTTCTTTTGGGCCTCATGCAGAAAAATTTGCAGCAGATGTCCCTAGCTATACGAACGTTGAAGGAGAACTTCAAATAAGCGAAATTGTAAACTAATTTAGATTTCGCAGAAAACAATTTAAAACGATTATTATGAGCGAAAAAATTAAAATAGATATAGTATCAGATGTAGTTTGCCCTTGGTGTACCATTGGATACAAACGTTTGGAAAAAGCCATTTCCGAAATGGGAATTCAAGATAAAGTGGAAATTGAGTGGCATCCTTTTGAACTTAATCCAAATATGCCGGTAGAAGGCGAAAACGTGCAAGAGCATATTGCAAATAAGTACGGTTCAAGTTTAGAGGATCAAAAACGCTCCCAAAAAAACATGAAGGAAGTTGGAGCTGAACTTGGGTTTAAATTTGACTTTTTCGAAGAAATGAGAATAGTAAATACAAGAGATGCACATATTTTGCTGGAATATGCAAAGGAAAATGGGAAGCAAACAGAATTAAAAATGCGTTTAGTTGAATCTTTCTTTAGCGAACGAAAAGATGTTTCCACTAAAGAAACTCTTAAACTTGCCTTGGAAGAGGTTGGTTTAAATGTAGATGAGGGAATGGCAAAATTAGAAAGTGACGATGCCAGATATCAGGTTCAATCTCAAGAGGCATATTGGCAAAACCTAGGGGTGACTTCTGTACCTACAATTGTATTCAATAAAAAAAGAGCTGTTACCGGGGCACAACCTGTAGCGGTTTTTAAAGAGGTGTTAACCGAATTGTTGCAAGAAAATATTGGATAATCCAATAAAAGCATCAAGAAACTCTTTGGTATTTAGGAAAATTTCAAATTTTTTAATCCCTCATTGAGGGTTTAGTTCCCCGAAGCTTGCCTCGAACTTTTAAAAAGGATTTTCCAATTTATACCTCGTAGGTTTGCCCCGAGGTTCTTGATTTTGAAAATGCCTCTCATTTAACCAATCTAATTAAATTTCAATTCTAAAAGACTCAGCGCTCAATTTAAATATAAATGGAGCAATGAGTCTTTTGATTTATGATGAATAGTTTGGTGGAACATAAAAAACTGAGGCCTTAAATTTGAATTTATAAATACTTAAATTTGCCTCATATTTAGATTCATGAAATACGAGTATCAATTAAGTGTAAGTCCGGAAGCTGCAGCCAAGCGACAACTTTTGTTGAGAGAGGTGTCCAAACATTCGGGTATTTCTACCAAGGAGATTAGCAATATTGAAATTATAAAAAGATCTATAGATGCAAGACAGCAATCTGTAAAGATCAATTTGAAGGTTGAGGTATACGTAAATGAATCTAAAAAAGTAACAGAGCATAATCTTCCAGAATATCCTAATGTAAGTAACAAGGAGGAAGTCTTTATTATTGGTGCTGGTCCAGCTGGATTATTTGCAGCTCTTCGCTGTATAGAGTTAGGGAAAAAGCCAATTATTATTGAGCGTGGAAAGGATGTTCGCGATAGAAGGAGAGATCTTAAGGCTTTGAATATAGAACATATTGTAAATGAAGATTCTAACTATTGTTTTGGGGAAGGTGGTGCCGGAACTTATAGTGACGGGAAATTATACACTAGATCTAAAAAAAGGGGTGATGTAAATAGAATTTTAGAATTATTGGTAGCCTTTGGCGCTACCAGCGAAATTTTGGTAGATGCTCATCCACATATTGGAACCAATAAATTACCCGCAATTATAGCTAGGATTCGGGAAAAGATTATTGAGATGGGTGGCGAAGTTCTTTTTGAGACCAGAGTAACCGATATCATTATTGAGAATAACGATGTTAAAGGAATTAAAACCTTAAAAGGGGAGCATTTCAATGTGAAAAATATCATCCTAGCCACTGGTCATTCTGCAAGAGATATTTTTGAATTACTACATAGAAAGGAAATTAAAATTGAAGCAAAGCCATTTGCCTTAGGGGTTAGGATAGAACATCCTCAACAGTTAATAGATAAAATTCAATACAAATGTGATGACAGAGGAGAGTTTTTACCTCCTTCTCCCTACAGTATAGTGAAACAAATTGGCGGAAGGGGGATGTATTCTTTTTGTATGTGTCCTGGAGGGGTTATTGCCCCATGTGCCACTAGTCCGGGAGAGGTGGTAACCAATGGATGGTCACCAAGTAAAAGGGATCAACCTACTTCCAACTCAGGGATTGTGGTAGAGTTAAGACTAAATGATTTTAAAAAGTTTGGTGATTCTCCACTTGCTGCAATGGAATTTCAGAAAAGCATTGAGCAAGCTGCTTGGCTATACGGAGGGAAAACACAACGCGTCCCAGCACAGCGGATGGTAGATTTTGTAGAGGCTAAGGTTTCAAACTCTTTACCCGAGACTAGCTATAAACCTGGGGTTACATCTGTAGATCTAAAGGAGGTTTTTCCTGAATTTATTCATAATACTCTTCAAAATGGGTTTCGGGAATTTGGGAAGACCATGAAAGGATATTTCACCAATGAAGCAGTGATTCATGCTCCTGAATCTAGAACATCTTCTCCCGTTAGAATTCCAAGAGATCCAAAAACTTTAGAACATATCCAAATAAAAGGTTTGTTTCCTTGTGGGGAAGGAGCTGGTTTTGCAGGTGGAATTATCTCTGCAGCTATAGATGGTGAGAAGTGTGCAGAAAGCTGTATAAGCTTTATGAAAGCTTAAATTTAGCCTTATCCAAAGGTTAAAAATTATATAATTATAGTAAATATTTTGAGGCTATTTTTCACATTTGCCTAACTTCAAAAGATAGAAGTCTTCATTCAAAACATATCATAGATGGCTATAGTTGGAACAATAATTAAAGGATTAATAGATCTAAGAGATAAAATGGTATCTGAACCAGATGCTAATAAAGCTCAAATAGATGTATTAAGGGGATTGTTAGAAAAAGCCAAAGACACTGCTTTTGGGAAACACTATAAGTTTGAGGAGATATTGGAAGCTGAAGATATTTGTGCAAGTTTTGCCGAACGTATTCCTAATTTCGATTATAATAAGATCAATGATCAGTGGTGGTATAAAATGCATGAAGGAGAAACCGATGTGGTTTGGCCTGGCTCACCACCATATTTCGCTTTAAGCTCTGGAACCACAGGTAAAACCAGTAAGCGGATTCCTGTTTCTAATGAAATGATTGAAGCAATTCGAAAATCTGGAATAAAACAAGTGGGGGCCTTAACCAATTTTGATCTTCCAACAGAATTTTTTGAAAAGGATATTATGATGCTTGGAAGCTCTACAGATCTTCAAAAGGAAGGAGATCACCATGAAGGGGAGATTAGCGGGATCTCTGCTAGCAAGATTCCATTTTGGTTCAAAAATTATTATAAGCCAGGAGAGGAGATCGCTAAAATAGAAGACTGGGACGAGCGTATAGAAATGATCGCAGAAAATGCCAAAACCTGGGATATTGGTGCAATTTCGGGAATTCCTTCCTGGATAGAATTAATGTTCAAAAAAGTTATAGAACATCATAATGTAAAGAACATTCATGAGGTTTGGCCAAACTTTCAAGTGTATACTTCAGGCGGTGTAGCTTTTGAGCCTTACGAGAAAAGTTTTAATGCGTTATTGGATCATCCTGTTACCGTGATAGATACTTATTTGGCTTCAGAAGGTTTTGTGGCTTATCAACAGCGACCTGATACTCATGCTATGAAATTGGTTTTAGATAATGGGATCTATTTTGAATTTGTTCCTTTTAAACCGGAATATGTAAACGAAGATGGCTCAATAACAGATAATGCACCAGTAGTTGCATTAAAAGATGTAAAGGAAGAGAAAGATTATATTTTACTAATAAGTACTGTATCTGGGGCTTGGAGATATTTAATTGGTGACACCATTAAATTTACCGATGTATCTAAATATGAAATTAAGATCACGGGAAGAACTAAATTCTTTTTGAATGTGGTTGGATCTCAGCTTTCTGTTAATAAAATGAATGACGCAATACAGGAATTGGAGGAAAAATATGATATTGAAATTCCAGAATTTACTTTAGCTGCAGTTAGAATAAATGAAGAATTTCATCATTCTTGGTACTTGGGAACAGAGGCTACAATAGATAATAAGGAGCTAGCTGATGTTTTAGATAATTCTCTGAAAAATGCAAACAAGAATTATAAAGTAGCACGATCTAAAGCTTTAAAAGGAGTGAAGGTGACTACAATTCCGCCCAATCATTTTTACGAATGGAATGCCTTGAATAAAAAGAAAGGTGGCCAGGTAAAAATGGAAAGGGTTATGAATGAAGAAAAATTTGGAGAGTGGGAAAAGTTTATTGCTAGTTTATAAGTTAACACAGGTCATTCTTTCAGTTCTTCTACCAGAAGCAATATCTCTTTTGGAGATAGATATAACCTTCTAATCCGGTCTTTATAAACTTCAGATAAATGCGCATGATTCAAGATAAAATCTTTGGTGGATAATATATAGTCGCCCATACCATGACTAACTGCAAAAGTATCTGCTGCTCTTTCCGCTTCTTTAATAAAATTATTAGAGGTTAAATAATTTATTCCAAACTGCACCAGATTAAATCCGCTTCGCTCTTGGTAGTCCATTACATGACCAAGTTCATGACCTATCCATCCAATTAAAACTTCAGACGGAACTTCTGTAATAGAAAATTCTTCCTTCTCTATATTGAATTTTTCACTTATCATGATATAGTAAGATCGATATTTTTTCTTTTTAAAGATCCCGGAAAATTTAGGCTGCGCCTGCATAAATGATTTTTTGATCTTTTTCTTGAATTTAAATTCAATTGGTATGTCTTTTAATTCAGGATAATAGGAAAGTGCAATTTTAGTTTCGGCTAAAATAGCTTCAGGAATTATTTTATTGGTTATCTCTAAACTGTCTGAATTCTTCTTCATAAGGGTAGAACTATAAACACTTAAGTGAAAAAGTGTAATAAATGCTAGGGCTATTAATTTGGGGTTTGTTTGAAGCAAAATTTGATTTCTTTTGAATCTCTTCCAATTCGATTATTTTAAAGATAGGCTTCTAAAACCATTCCATAAAAGAATTTAGAAAAGTTTAAAACATAAAAAAAGCTTCACACATAGTGCAAAGCTTTAAAATTGTCAAAGTATAGTATACTATAAACTAAGCCTAAGCTTGTTTTACATTTACTGCATTTAATCCTTTTCTTCCTTCTTCAAGATCAAACGTAACTTCGTCATTCTCTCTGATTTCATCAACTAGACCATTTGCATGTACAAAATATTCTTTGTTAGTTTCTTCGTCTGTAATAAATCCAAATCCTTTAGTGTCGTTAAAGAATTTTACGGTACCTCTATTCATTATATATAATTTAATTTGAGCAAATGTAGTGTTTTTTATTTACTTTCCAAGAATTAATTCAATTAATTTAGTAAATAGTCTAATTTTTATAACGGATAATTCTGTGGCAGCTTATTTTAAGGTATTTTCTTCTATTTTGTAAACGATAAAAAATTCTATTTGTAGTACTGTTAAATTAAATGAAAATTTAAAGGAATTATCCCACATTGCACGAAGTTTGCATTACAGTATTGCTAACCAGTTTTGATATGGATGTGGTTGAGCATGAAACTCTTAACCTATATGATGAAACCTATAACTATGAAATTTTTACCGATTGTTGCCATATGTCTTACTTTGATGGTTATGTCTTGTGCAGATAAAGTTGAGAAAAAAACTGCAGATGAAACTTCTAAAAGCTTAGAAGATAGTATAGCTAATATTCCGGAGGTAATAGTGGAACCGGAATTGGTGATAAATTATAAAATAGATTCTCTACAAACTTCTGTAGAATTGGATAGCTTCAGAAATAAATATTCAGATGCAGATAAAAAGATCATTTTTGCACTCAATAGGATTGAAGAAGGCAGATTAAGAGCAGGAAATAGTATAGTAATTCCAGATACCTTACTATTAAATTTTTTGAGCTATGCACCATTTCCGAAGAAATTAGACTTGATAAATGATATACCTAAAACAGTATTGATTTCCCAAAGAGTTCAAGGTTTTGCGTTATACGAGAATGGAACACTTGTAAAATGGGGTCCTGTGAGTTCCGGAAAACAATCTACACCAACTCCTAATGGACTTCATTACGGAAATTATAAAGCAAAAGAGAAAGTTAGTACGGTGGATGATAGTTGGTTGTTGCCTTTTTATTTTAATTTCATGAATTTTGAAGGGGTTGGAGTACACCAATACGCATTACCTGGTTATCCAGCCAGTCACGCATGCGTAAGATTGTATAAAGATGATGCTAACTTTATTTATAATTGGGCCAAACAGTGGGAACTTACACCTAATGGTAGAAGTGTTCACAAAAATGGAACTCCCTTTATGGTTTATGGAGAATATGATTATAAAGCAGATTCACCTTGGATGCAGTTAGCAGATGATAGCAAGTCGAATGAGTTGTTGGAAGCTGAATTAAAAACCTTGCAAGAATATAAAACTGCCTATGATGCAGATGAAAAAAATGTAAGAGATTTTAGAGATAAAGAAGAAGAGGATTTGCTAGCCATGAATACTAGGGCTAAATAATTCAATATAAATAAATAAGAATTGGCTTTCTAAATAACAATATTTAGAAAGCCTTTTTCTTTTATATTAAAATTGCGTCTACAATTACACCAACTACAGCTAAAATAATTGCTAACCATAAAGAGGTTAAAAAACCAACGGTTTTAAAATCTTTACTTACTTGATCTGCAAGTTCAATAATAATAGCATACGCGATCACTCTTGTGATAAATCCTAATCCTAAGAAGTAAAAGATACCTAGTGTCGCAATATTTAATATTGAGGTAAGAAGCCAGCTTAACAAGAAACTGAAAACTCCAATAATTAATGCGACAATCAAAGCAGATTTAAATCCTTTCAACTCCACCTTGGCCATCATTTTGGCTGCAATTAGAAGCACAGCAGCATCAATAACGATATGTAATAACCATAGTAACATTCAATTCTAATTTTTAGTTAGTAAGGATAAAGATAAAAATTAGGATGAGAAATTCTCATAAAAAAAGTCTAATCAATTTATCTTGAATTAGTCTCTTTTAAACTTTCTGGCCTTTGATGAATAAGCACTTCATAAACAGCTTTTATATTTGCCAATTTCTCTCGTCTTATCAAGCTATTTTCGGTTTTATAATGTTTTGTATTGGCGGCAAAACCGGTATAATTATATCCTAAACCATTGGAGATAAAGAGCGCTCTAGGTAAATGGAAATTCTGGGTGACCACTATAGCATTTTTAACATTAAAAACAGCATTGGATCTATACATACTGTCATAAGTGTCTATTCCGGCTGGATCTGTGAGAATATGTACTTCGGGAACGTTTCGCTCCAGTAGATAGTTTTTCATAGCAGTAACCTCGTCATAATCGTCTTTACGATTGTCACCACTTAATAAGAATTGCTTAGCTTTTCCGGATTTATAAATTTGTAAAGCAGTATCTACTCTGTCTTGTAAAATTGGAGAAAGTTGTCCGTTGGAATGAACACTGGCGCCAAGAACAATAACGGTGTTGGCAGAGGGAAGGTCTTCAATTTTAGAATAAATAGTATCTCTGGTGCTTTCGTGAAAGTATGTGCTAACTCCCCAAAGAACTGCGATAATGCCAATTAATATAATTAGAGTACAAAGTAAAGTTTTCTTGATCCAGTTCATCTAACGAGTTTATTGAAAATGATGATAACGGGTTGTTAACAAATGTAGTATTTTTAAGCTTCTTGAATTTAAAATAGATACGCCTTATTTAGTGTCTTGGTTTTAACTGTTGGGATTTTCCCTTAGTTCCAAATACTTATTCTTAAATTTACCATTCTAAAATCACCCTTGAAAATGAATTCTATTGAAGCCCTAAATTGGAGATATGCTACTAAAAAGTTTGATGAAAATCAATTTCTTTCTGAAGATAAAGTGGAGATCCTTAAACAAGCCTTTAATCTAACGGCTACCTCTTATGGGTTACAGCCAATAAAATTGGTTGTAGTACATAATAAAGAACTTCAGCAAAAAATGGTCGCGTATTCTATGAATCAACAGCAAGTAGGAACTGCTTCTCATGTATTTGTTTTTTGTATAGAAAGAGTGATAGATCAGGTTTTTATAGAGAACTATTTTAATTATGTTCAGAAGATAAGAGCAACTCCAAAAGAGGTATTGTCGCCTTTTAAAGATTTTTTGGTGGAAGATTTCAGTAAGAAACACGAGAAAGAGATCTTTTCTTGGGCTACGAATCAGGCATTCTTAGCCTTAGGAACTTTGCTTACCGTTGCAGCCGTAGAGGGAATAGACACCTGCCCAATGGAAGGTTTTGAACCAGAGAATTACGACAAATTATTAGGTTTGGAAGCTCTTAATTTAAAATCGGTTTTGGTATTGCCCGTTGGATATCGTGCAGAGGATGATATGTTCTCTGAATTTAAAAAAGTGAGAAGACCAATTTCTGATGTTATAATAGACTTAAAATAAGCCAATTAATAATTCACATATTCCATGATCTCTAATCCATAACCTATCATTCCCACACGTTTGGTTTGTTGAGAATTAGATAATAATTTAATCTTGTGGATCTCCAGATCATGCAGAATTTGGGCTCCTATGCCAAAATCTTTGTAATCCATTTTTATAGGAGGCGCTTTTACTTCTCCTTTTTTCTGAAGTTCTTTTAACTCAGAAAGCCTATTTAATAGATCCAAAGATTGACTTGCAGGATTTATGAAGACAATTGCTCCGCGACCTTCATCGTTAATCGCCTTGAACATATCATCTAGTTTCTTATCTGCATTATTGGTAAGAGTTCCCAAGATGTCATTATTGATAAGGGTTGAATTTACTCTAACCATGATCTCTTCATTGGTTTTCCAGATTCCTTTGGTTAATGCAATATGAACTTGATTATTGGTGGTTTGTTTGTATGCTCTAAGTCTAAAAGTTCCAAATCTTGTTTTTATATCAAAATCTTCTTTTTTCTCGATTAAGGAATCATGTTGCATTCTGTAAGCTACAAGATCTTCTATAGAGACCAATTTTAGATCGAACTTATTAGCAACCTCTATTAGTTGAGGTAATCTAGCCATAGTTCCATCTTCATTCATTATCTCCACAATAACCCCAGCAGGTTCAAATCCAGCAAGCCTCGCAAAATCTATTGCAGCTTCTGTATGCCCAGTTCTTCTAAGGACTCCACCTTCCTTCGCTTTCAATGGGAAAACGTGTCCAGGACGGCTAAGATCTATTGGTTTAGTATTGGGATCTATTAGTGCTTTAATGGTTTTAGCTCTATCTGAAGCAGAGATCCCAGTGGTAACTCCATTTCCTTTAAGATCTACAGATATTGTAAAAGCAGTTTCCAAAGGATCGGTATTATTACCAACCATCATTTCCAGCTTCAATTCTTTACAATGCTCTTCGGTAATTGGTGCGCATATTAGTCCGCGCCCATGAGTAGCCATAAAATTCACCATTTCTGGAGTGACCATTTCTGCGGCAGCAAGAAAATCTCCTTCATTTTCTCTGTCTATATCATCTACAACAATAATGATCTTTCCAGCCCGAATATCATCTATGGCTTCCTGGATAGAATGTAATTTTAATAGTTGCTGATTTTGGAGCTCTTGCGGCATAATAAAATTTTCTTTATTCAAGCTGCAAAGGTATTTAATCTATTTTATTTGAGTCTTACTCCTGAAGAGTTTTTTAAGCAACCTGTTTAATGGTTCTATAAAATTCCCAAAAGCCAGTAAACCTTGATCTGTTGTTGCTCTATAGGTAAAAAAGATACCCAAGGGTAAAAATATTAAAGTGGAGATCCACGATGCCAGAAACGGACTCATACTCCCATCTTCTGCACTATTCTTAGCAAAGATCCCTATAAAGTGATAAGTTAAGAAAATTAATATTGCAACTACCATTGGTAATCCCATTCCACCTTTTCTAATTATAGCACCTAATGGCGCACCCACAAAGAACAGAACGATACAGGCTATCCCCAGTACATATTTTTCATGTAACGCGATCTCAAATTTATTGAGCTGCTTAGCACTGTTCTTAAATTCTTGCTTTTTGATAGCGACATTAGATAAGGAAGCATTTACAGTTCCTAATGCGAGATCTACAATTTGTAACCCCAATTTATTATCATAGAGCTCCAATACAGAATTATCGAATTCGGTTATAGAATCTTTTGCTTTGTAGTTATTAGCAAAGTAAATAGCTCCTGTTCTGCTATACATTACCTCGGCGAATCTGTCCATTTCCTGATTGTAGGAGGTAGAGAAGGAGTCTATACTTTCGGTAAGTTCACCTATTTTCAGCATATTTTGAGAATTTCTATAATTCTCATCGTCCATATCTACATTGTTGAAGTTGGACAGATCTATATTGATCACATATTCCTTAAAATAACTTTTTGTAAAAGGTTTATTATTTCTCTTAGTAGGATCTCTTTGCTGAATCTCATCGTAATAGTTACCATCTTTCAGAATTAATGAAAGCAAGGCAGAATTTGTACTTCCTACCAATTCTCCTTCAGAAGCTTTGATTACCGTTGTATTACCACCTTGATTGGATTTCTGGTGAATAATCACATTGTTCAAATACTGATCGTTATCTCCAGTTTTTTCATCCACCTTAATGTTGAATTCTCCAACATCATTAAAGATACCTTCAGAAATAGCCATGGCAGGTTTTAATTGCGCGATATTCTTTCTAAGATTGATAGATTTAAATTCCGCAGCGGGAATTACATTATTAGAAAAGAAAAAAGCCACAAGGCTTATAAGAATAATAATCACAGTAAGACTTCGCATCGCTCGCCCTAATGAGATCCCAGCAGATTTCATGGCAGCAAATTCATAATTCTCTGCAAAATTCCCAAAAACCATAATGGAGGTGAGCAAAATGGTTAGCGGTAATACTAGTGGTACTAATTTTGGGGAAAAATAAAGAAGGAATTTTAATATAATTCCTGCATCTAGATCTTTTCCGGCAAGTTCACCTATGTACAACCAAATGGTTTGAAGTACAAAAATGAACATCAAGATTATAAAAACAACTAAAAATGTTTTTAAATAACTTACTAATATGTACCGGTCTAATATTTTCAATTTAGTCTAAACGATTGATGTAGAAATCTTTGTATCTACCTTCGTTAAAACTGAAAAGGTTTTTAGCTAAAGGCTGATTTGTTTTGAAACTCTTAATGGTAATGGTGATCTTAGTTCCGTTATCTTGAGTTTGAATAAGGTTATAAATATGCTTTGTCTGGCTATCTATACCTAAAAGGATATTCTTCACATCTGCTTGGCTATCCATTGGAGTTAGCTTTACATATTGGATCTTTCTACCTTTTATATCTTGAGTGATATCCCATTTGTAAGTATATCCTTCTTCGTAGAAAGAGAACATCTTAGATGGAGTGATATTGTTATCTTCTTCCTCTACATAGTTGGAAATATTGATCTCTTGGTCTTCTGGAATAATTGTATAGATCTTTTTTCCATCGAACAGTTGAGTAGTTCCCATTAGATTCAAGATATATTTATTCCCATGGATGCTAACATCTCCACGAGTTTCTTGATTTACATTTTCTGAAGTATTTTCAAGAGAATATTTAAAGTCGATCACCATATTGTCATAGGCTTTTACTTTAGATGAAACTTCGCTTAATAATTTTTTGGCTTTCGCAGAATCCTGCGCATTCATAGCAAATACACTGAATAAAGCAATCATAACAATACTTAATCTTTTCATTTTGATTTTTTTAATGGGTCTAATCATTTAGTAAATGGTCTAATGATACGAGATCTGTAACCAAAACCTGTCTTGCTTTACTACCTTCAAAAGGACCTACGATTCCTGCTGCTTCCAGCTGATCTATAATTCGTCCGGCTCTATTATAACCAAGCTTTAATTTTCTCTGTAATAAAGAAGCAGATCCTTGCTGTGCAATCACGATCACTTCTGCCGCTTCTCGGAACAATTTATCTCGTTCGCTTACATCTATATCAAGTCCTGTGCCACTTTCCGCATCCTCATATTCAGGCAAAATGTAGGCAACAGCATATGCTTTCTGTGAGCCTATAAATTCTGTTATTTTATCTACCTCTGGAGTATCTACAAAAGCGCATTGTAATCTTATAAGTTCGTTTCCTTGAGTGAACAACATATCTCCTCTCCCAATTAACTGGTCGGCTCCCTGACTATCTAAAATTGTTCTTGAATCTATTTTTGAAGTTACTCTAAAGGCTATTCTGGCAGGGAAGTTAGCCTTGATAATTCCTGTAATTACGTTTACCGAAGGTCTTTGCGTAGCAATTATTAGGTGAATACCAATGGCACGAGCTAATTGTGCTAGTCTTGCAATTGGTGTTTCCACTTCTTTCCCAGCAGTCATAATAAGATCTGCAAACTCATCTATTACTAAAACTATGTACGGCAAAAATTTATGGCCATTCTCAGGATTAAGTTTTCTAGCTTTAAACTTTACATTGTATTCCTTGATATTTCTAACCATTGCATCCTTTAAAAGGTTGTAACGATCGTCCATTTCTATACAAAGAGAGTTTAAGGTTGCAATTACCTTAGAATTATCGGTGATAATAGCATCTTCAGAACCTGGTAGTTTGGCAAGATAATGACGCTCAATTTTATTGAAAAGGGTAAGCTCTACTTTTTTAGGATCTACAAGCACAAATTTTACTTCTGCGGGATGCTTACAATAAAGTAAGGAAGTAAGAATAGCGTTTAAACCAACTGATTTTCCTTGTCCAGTTGCACCTGCCATTAAAAGGTGAGGCATCTTTGCGAGATCTACTACGTAAGTTTCGTTAGAGATAGATTTCCCTAAAGCCATAGGAAGTTCCATCTCTGCATTCTGGAATTTTGGTGATGCTATTACAGAGCGCATAGAAACTATAGTTGAATTCTTGTTTGGTACTTCTATACCAATAGTTCCTTTTCCTGGGATTGGCGCGATAATTCTAATTCCCAGTGCAGAAAGGGAAAGTGCGATATCATCCTCTAAATTCTTGATCTTAGATATTCTTATTCCAGCTTCCGGAACAATTTCATATAAGGTTACCGTTGGTCCAACAGTAGCTTTTATTTGAGCAATTTCTATTTTATAATTCTTAAGAGTAGAAACAATGGTATTCTTGTTCTCTTCTAATTCTTGTTGGTCTACGGTGATTCCGCTATTACCAACATTATAATCCTTTAATAATTCAATGGTAGGCCATTTGTAATTCTTTAGTTCCAGTGTATGGTCAAATTCTCCAAAATCTTTAACTAATTTTTTACTCAGGGTATCTTCAGCTTCTTCCTCTTCCACGGTTTCTACTTGCATTTTAACTTCCTCTTCAACAACAACTGGTCGAGCTGAAGGTTTGTCTTTTTCGATAGTTAGTGGAGTAGGGGTAGAAGTGTCCTGAATACTGGAAGACTCCTTTTTAGGAACCACTTTAGTTACCCAGTCTTCCTCTTCATGTGTTTTATTTGCAGGAAAAGTAGAAGTTTCAAAATCTTCTGAGATCTCTTTTTTCTTAGTAGCCAGAAAAGAGCCAATAAGTTCTGGAGTAATCTTCAATCTAAAAACGAGGTAAGAGATCAATAAAAAGGTCAATATAATTGCCGTTCCGGCAAAGCCTATATAATCTTGTAAATAATCGTTTAGTTCAAAGCCAACTCTTCCGCCTAACATCGAATTTTTTTCAGCAAAAAATCCCAAAAATATTGCCCACCAGATCATCATTAATAATCCCCAAAACCAAAATTTAAACAAATTTTTCAATTTAAAATTGAAGAAGAGATATACTCCGGTAATGGTCACTAATCCCGCAAGAATAAAAGCGGCTAATCCAAAGCCGTTGAAGATAAAGAAATCACTAATATTCGCACCAAACTTACTCATCCAGTTCTTAGCTGCCACATCACGATTTCCCAATTCATGTAAGGTGCTTTGATCTGCTTGCCAATTAAATAAAAAAGATATAAAAGCAATAATCAAGGCTAAACCTAAAAGCATAAGGAAACTTCCAAGCACAACCTTTTGTTGCCTGGATATAATAAATCCGGGTTTTTTGATCTTCGTACCTTTAGTTGTTTTGGTCGAGGCTTTTTTCTTGGCCATAAATTCTCAGGGGAGTTTGAGCAAAAATACAAATTAGCAAGAGTCTAAAATACAGATTTACTCTTCAATATTAACAAATGACGATTTTAACATTTATAAAATCAAATCTAATGATTTTATTTTTTGATCAATTTTAATAAAAACCATGAGGAGATGCAATTCAAATTGTAAAAAATTGAAAATTTAATACGGAAAGATCAGTATTAACTAAGTAGAAGTATAAATTAATTATGAGGTATTTTTAAATAAAGCATTGAAATATTGAGATAATAACTCAAAAAGCGAGTAAAAAAAATTCTCTACCTAGTTAATTTCAGGAATCACTGGATAAATAAAAAAGCAAAAGAATTTAAAGATCATAAGTAACTCTCGGAGTTATGATTACAGAAATAGTATTCTCACTAATTTGAGTCTATTTTTGAATTAAGTTAGATACAAAGTGAATTTGCCGTCATTTTTTTCTTTTTATAATTTCCGAAATGTTAATAAAATATTAAAGTAGTGTTTTGCAGTATAGGAATATTCTAGTATGTTTACACCACAATCCTCCGGTGGCCCTACACCAAAGAGTTTTAATTGTGGTTTAGATCTAATTTTTCATTTAGTTCTCAAGTTCTTTTATCCAATACAACTATATAAATTTATTAAAGTGAAGTTATTTCATTACCAAACCCAATAATTTATGTTGGGATATGCCGAAAAACCAACTGAATCCTGAGTAGGCCTTATCAATTCTATATATCAATGAAAAGAGTTTTAATTATTTTTTGCTTTTTATTTACAACTGCATTATTTGCTCAAACAAAACTTTATGTGCATCCAGATGCCGACACTTATGTTGCGGGGACTAAGACCATCGCTATTCTTCCAATGAAAGTTCAGGTTAAATTAAGACCAAATGAACTTAAAAATTTCACATCGGTACAAATGGATCAAATGAACAAGGATGAATCATTAGATATTCAAAAAGGGATGTACACGTGGTTCTTAACACGTAAAAAGAGAGGAACTTTATTGGTAGATGTACAAAATCCTACCTTGACCAATAGTTTGCTAAAAAAGCAAGGAATAGACCTTCATAACTATTCAGAATATTTACCAAGCGAACTAGGAGAGATCTTGGGAGTTGAAGCAATTATCACAGGTAATTTTGAAACCTCCAAGCCTATGTCTAATGCAGCAGCTATTGGCCTAGCGGTATTTACAGGAGGCATGTTTGCTACAAGTGCAGCAACTATGAACATGGATTTTACCAATACCAGTGATAATGAGTTGGTAGTAAATTATAATAAGAAGATCTCTGGAACCTTAGGTTCAGATGCGCAGGATCTAATAAATGTTTTAATGAGAAAGGTTTCAAGAAGAATTCCTTACACCAAATAAAAATATTCAAAGGTTTAATGAAAAAGCGGTTTTAGTAAAAGTTGATTCCGCTTTTTGTTTTTTTATGCCTTAGAAAAAAAATTTTTGAATTATCAATTGCCAAATAAAGAACAATTCATCAAAGTTTTTCATCAATCAAAAAAGGCTAGCCTAAGGAAATAGAAACTAAAATGATCCTAAATCCTATAATTTACCCCACATCTATAAATAGATTTGCGACCTATCGAATTGCTTTAGTTCAATTTGAAAACTTATTGCAAGAAGTCCATAAAATGGAACTACCGCCAGAAGTGATAGTTTCATTAAATTCTGAATTAGAGATGCTCCATTCATTTTCTGGAGGTGAAAAGCAATTTTTTAAAAAACTTAAAAACACCAAAACTGTTTTATTAAAGATCCTATATAAGGAAGTTAGTGTGGTTCCAAAAAACCATTATCGAAATCTCTGGATCGCTATTGGTTTATTTGCAATTGGAATTCCTATGGGAATATTTCTATCTCATTTTTTAGATAACAGTATTTATATGGGTCTTGGTATTTCTATTGGCTCTGCGATAGGGTTAATTATTGGCAGTAATTTAGACAAACAAGCAGAGGTGGAAGGTAGACAAATTGCGATCCGTATTTAATTAGCTATGACCTGCCGAATAATTATCTCAATATTAAAAATCTTAAATATTTCATCAATCAATTAAAAACAATTTCATGCAAAATTTTCTGATCACCCTTATCTTATTTATTCTAAGTCTTTTCATGAACGCCAAACTGCAAGTGTGGAGTCTTCTACAACCGGAGTGCAAGTTGGCTTTTTAGGAATATGGGTTAATAACGAAACAAAATTAATTAATTCTGTAGCCCTAAAAGCAGAACTAGGATTAGATAGTGCACTTTGGGGAGGAACGCATTATACAAGAACCGAATATTTATTCACCCCAGTACTTACTTTAGAGCCCCGATGGTATTACAATTTAAATAAAAGGCTGGAAAAGTCTAGGCGAATAGATGGGAATAGCGGGAACTTTATTTCTTTAAAGACAAGTTATCACCCAGATTGGTTTGTGATCTCTAATTATGAAGGGCAAGAAGTAGTTAGCGATATTTCTATAGTTCCAACCTGGGGAATCAGGAGAAATATAGGAAAGCATTTTAATTACGAAACCGGAATTGGTATTGGGTATAGATACTCATTTTTCAAAAGAGATGGCTTCGACAAGAACGAACATGATGCTGCTCTTAATCTTCACTTAAGAATTGGATACAGATTTTAGTCCTTCAATTTAAATTAATAACTTTATTTAAATAAACTACTACGAACCTTCGAAAATAAAACTATTGCAAAATAATACTGAGCGAAATCTAGAAATACATTCCTTCAAGTTATTGAAGAATATCATGTTTCAACCCAAAGAAACTTTCAAATATATTTTTAATCACCGAGCCAAGGAAAGTGTTTTCCTCTTTTTTGTTTTAGCAGGTATAGCAAAAGCCGTGAGTAAATTTCTTGATGAGGAACTTGTTAATAGTCCGTTTGATGTTGGACACTTAGTAATTAGAATTATATTAGGTGGAGCGTTAGGGTGGATCTTCTATTATATAATTGCATGGTTTTTGGAAGTTGCAGGCGGGCTATTAAAAGGGAAAGCAACTGTTTCTCAATATAAAAGAGTTCTCGCATGGTCTCTAATTCCAGTAATAATTTCATTATTTATTTTAATACCACAGTTCTTTATTTTTGGAGCTGGTTCTAATAGTGCAATTTGGGAAAACGGATTTTCAATGAGTAGCACAGGTCTAATATTTTTTAATGTTCTTATATCTATCCTCGATTTGTGGGCACTGCTAATCCTTGTAATTGGTGTAGCCTTTATTCAAAATTTCTCTATTGGCAGAGCCATTTTAAATATTGTGTTGCCTGCTATATTAATTGGAGGAGTTGTATTAGGGTTTATAGCTTTAATCTCCTTATTGAATGGCAATTTTATCTAAATTAAATTACTGGTTTCTAAATTATTATTAGATACTGATATTCAGTAGCTAATTCTATCAAGATTATTGTCTCGAAAAGTTGCAAGATTGATGGAATCTATACCTCAATTATAAAATAGTTTTTAAAGCAAAAATTCTTTGGTCTAGTTCGAGGTCTCTTATAATTACTTATTTTAGTGTCTGATAATTAATGCAGTAATATTTGTAATAACTGTTACTTCATATAAAACCGCATTTTCAATTATTAAAACATTCAAACTTAATAAGGCTATTATGATAGTAACTTCTAATCGATTTCTGAAATCTTTGCTTCTCGTTCTATTTTCATCAATTTTATTTATTCCTAACTCCAATGCCCAGTCTAAGGTAGATAAAATTGAAGAATTGATGAAGCTTTATTCAGAATATGGACAATTCAATGGTTCGGTTTTGGTGGCCGAAAATGGGAAGGTAGTTTTTAAAAATGGGTTTGGAATGGCAAATATGGAATGGGATATTCCAAATGCCTCAAACACAAAACATAGATTAGGCTCTATCACGAAGCAGTTTACCGCAATGCTTATCCTTCAGTTGGTAGAGGATGGAAAATTGAATTTAAATACTCCTATCACCACCTATCTTCCCGACTATCCAAAAGCTACCGGGGACAAGATTACCTTACATCACTTGCTGACTCATACTTCAGGAATTCCAAATTATACTTCATTTCCAAAATTCTTCGAAGAGAAAAGTAGAGATGCTTTTACTCCTTCTCAATTCATTGAAGAATTTAAGGATATGGACCTGGAATTCCAACCGGGAGAGAAATTCGCGTATAGCAATTCCGGATATTTCTTACTGGGAGCTATTATAGAAAAAGTTACGGGGAAGTCTTATGAAGAGAATTTAAAAGAAAAAATCTTCGATCCTCTGAATATGAAGGATTCGGGATTTGATCATCATGAGAATATCCTCAAGAATAGAGCAACTGGATACGATAAGCGTGGCGATTCCTATTCCAATGCACCCTTTTTGGACATGTCTATTCCATATGCTGCAGGTTCGCTTTACTCAACAGTAGAGGATCTCTATCTATGGGATCGGGCTTTGGAAACCAACAAATTGCTTTCAAAAAAAAATACAGATCTAATGTTTAGCGGGCAAATTAAAGACGGGAATGGAAGTTATGGCTATGGTTGGGGTGTCAATAGAATGCTCGTAGATATTGGTAAGGATAGTTTACTTGTAATTGGGCATGGAGGTGGAATAAATGGATTTAATACGCTTATAACAAGAATTCCTGCAGATCAAAACTTGGTAGTGCTATTAAATAATACAGGTGGCACTAACCTTAGCGAAATGAGCCGAAACTTGATCAAGGTATTAAATGATCAGCCTTATGAGTTGCCACAACGTTCCCTTGCAAATTATCTGATGGAAAAGATCTATGAAAATGGCTTGGAAGCTGCGATGAAGGATTTTGAAAAGCAAAAAGCATCGAAAGAGTATATTCTAAGAGAAAATGAAATTAATGCCGTGGGTTATCAATTGATGGGTATCGGAAAAATGAAAGAAGCAATTGCCGTGTTTAATTTAAATGTAGCCGAATTCCCTGAATCTTCCAATGTATACGACAGCTTAGGAGAAGCTTATATGAATGATGGAAATAAAACACTGGCTATAGAAAATTATAAGAAGTCTGTTAGCATGGATCCGAATAATGAGAATGGGAAAGAGATGTTGAAAAAGCTTCAAAACCAATAAAACAGATCGATCTTACTTTCTAATACGCATTATACTATGGATTAATTCATGTTATATACCATATTTATAATTCCCTAACCTATCTAGATAATTGAAAAATAATTAATGAAAATCTATCAAGAAAATATAAATAAGTACAACTCCAAAATATAAAGTTTAAAGAAGTTATTAAATAGAATATCATTACTAAGACTACTTATTTTTTTACTTTCAAGTACCATAATTATAATCTTGGTTAGTATACATTTAATTAATCCCATTTTTATTGTTTTGCCTATTTCAATAATATGTTTTGCCTTCGTTTTAAAGCATCATACCAAAATAGCTTACTTGACAAAACATACATCATTTTTAAAAAGAATAAATGAATCCGAGATTCTGAGAGAAAGATGTGAACTGGAAGAATTTGATTCCGGACATAAGTTTATTGATCCAAATCATCCATATACATCTGATTTAGATATTTTCGGGCAGCATTCCATTTTTCAGTTGGTTAATAGGACAACTACAGAGTCAGGAATGATGCTCTTATCAGAATGGATGTCTAAACCTGCATCTAATAATGAAATATATGATAGACAAGAAGCCATAAAAGAATTATCTCAGAAATTAGATTGGAGGCAAGATTTTGAGGCATCAGGCATGCACTTCCAAAATCACAAAAGTGATTATTTTAAATTGTTAGATTGGGTAAAAGAACCTGTTGTCTTATTAAAATATCGAAGAATATATAAAGCAGTTGCAATAATTCTTCCGGTTCTGTTATTGCTTGATTCGTACTTTTTTTATGCTTACCTGGGTTCACAAAAGGTGATTATTTATTTTTCTCTACTGATTTTAGTTTTGCTTATCAACTATATGATTTTAAGAAAGCTAAAACCCATGGCGGAGGATATCGTTAAAACCTCAACAAAGAATCTTCAAACTTTAAGGAGTTACAGGACACTTATAAAAAAAATTGAAAGTGAAAGTTTCGAATCAAAAAAATTGTCCGAATTACAATCAAAATTAACATTTGGCAAATATTCAGCGTACAATGAAATTAGCAGGCTATGTAGAATATTGGATTACTCACAACAAAGGCCTATAGAAAAGATACCGATAGGTGGAAATTACATGTATACTCTATTCAACTTTTTCCTGCTATTGGATATTCACTTGATTATTGATACCGAAAAATGGAAATTAAAAAATAAAGAGATTTTAAGGTCGTGGGCAGAAATTGTTAGCGAGTTTGAGGTAATTAATAGTCTTGCTGGTTTTTGCTATTCAAATCCATCATATACATTTCCAGAGATAATAGAAAAGAACAACCACGTACATTTTGATTCGTTAGGACATCCCTTAATAAATTCAAATAATCGTGTTTGTAATAATTTTCATTCCGAAGGACAAGGTAATGTGATTATGATAACTGGCTCTAATATGGGAGGGAAAAGCACTTTTTTAAGAACCGTTGGCGTAAACCTTGTCTTGGCATTAGCTGGTGCACCTTGTTGTGCAAACTATGGGAAGATCACAAACCTGAATATATTTACAAGTATGCGTACCCAGGATAATTTAATGAAAGGAATTTCATCTTTTTATGCAGAATTAAATAGAATTGAAAAGATGCTGAAACTTATAGAAAGTAATCAGAATGTATTTTTTCTTTTGGATGAGATGTTCAAAGGTACAAACTCAGAAGATAGACATAGAGGAGGCTTTTCATTGATTAATCAAATAAGTAAGCTCCAAACTTCAGGACTTATTGCAACACACGATATTGAACTTGCAAAACTATCTGGGAATAAAATGTTAGTTAAAAATTACAGTTTTAATAGTGAGATTAAAGATAACTCTATGATTTTCAGCTATGAACTTGATCCAGGAATATGTAACGATTTTAATGCAAGCGAACTTATGAAAAAGAGTGGAATTAAAATTTTATCGAATATTTCAAAATGTGAAATCGAATAAAAAGACGGCATATAACATTATATAACGCAAATGGCAGATTTCATAGAAAAGAACTAAATTAGTTCTTATAACAAACAGAATCGTTAAGCCGACAAACACGCAGCTAAAATTCTGCGCCAATTGTCATTATACTCGTGGAAAAATTAATCTAAATAAAATATCATGAAAAGCAAGGGATTAATAATTCTGGTTTTCTATTTATTCTTGGTAGGATGTAATGTAAAACCGGATGCTTCTAATAAAAAGCTCGAAGCCAAAAAAAATCAATTTTTGGATGGCGAAATTATAGACCTTTCCCATGATTTTTCAGAAGAAACGGTATATTGGGTAACTGCAAAAGAATTTGAATTGGAGGTTGTTGCTGATGGAGAAACCGATCAAGGCTATTATTATTCTGCAAATAATCTTACAACTGCAGAGCATGGAGGCACACATATAGATGCGCCCATCCATTTCGCTAAAAATAAACAAAGCGTAGATGAGATTCCATTAGAAAAATTAATAGGGAGCGCCATTAAAATAGATGTTTCTGAAAATGCTATAAAAAATCCGGAATATTTAATAAGAATAGAAGATTTTACCAACTGGGAGAAAGAGGAAAATATGAAGATCCCGGAAGGAACTATTATTTTATTGGAAACAGGTTTTTCAAAATTTTATCCCGACAAGCTAAAATATTTAGGAACCGATGAGCGGGGCGAAGAAGCCATTAAAAAATTGCATTTTCCAGGCCTTTCCCCTCAGGCGGCCAAGTGGCTGGTAGAAAATCGAAATATTCATGCTATAGGTATTGATAGTCCCAGTATAGATTATGGCCAATCCCAAACTTTTGAAAGTCATGTTATCTTGCTTTCAAATAATATTCCCGCTTTCGAAAATTTGACCAATCTAGATAAATTACCCGTAAAGGATTTTCAAGTTATAGCGCTTCCAATGAAGATAAAAGGAGGAAGTGGTGCTCCTTTACGGATAATAGCTATTCTAAATTAGGGGCATTTACTTAAAATTAAGTTTCAATATTTAGCATGAAAAACAGTAATACATTAAAAGTAGGATTGGCTCAAATATCACCAGTTTGGCTGGATAAGTTGAAAACAATTGCAAAAATCCAGACTGCTATAGTTGATGCTTCAGCTCAGAAATGCGAATTATTGGTCTTTGGCGAAGGTTTGCTACCCGGCTATCCGTTTTGGTTATCGTTAACCAATGGATCCGAGTTTAATTCCAAAGTTCAAAAAGAGATTCATGCTCATTACCTTAGAAATGCTGTTCAAATAGAATCAGGAGAGCTCAATGAGATTTGTACGCTCGCAAGGGAAAATAAAATAGCAATCTATCTTGGAATTATTGAGCGGCCAAAGGATAGAGGAGGGCATAGCTTGTATTGTTCTTTGGTTTATATCAATCAAGATGGGGAAATTTGCTCTGTGCATAGAAAACTCCAACCCACTTATGAAGAACGCTTAACATGGTCTCCCGGAGATGGAAATGGATTACAAGTACATTCACTTAAGGAATTCACCCTAGGCGGTTTAAATTGTTGGGAAAATTGGATGCCATTACCGCGAGCAGCGTTATATGGGCAGGGAGAAAATTTACATATTGCGGTATGGCCGGGAACTATAGATAACACTAAAGATATTACGCGTTTTATAGCCAGGGAATCCAGATCTTATGTGATCTCGGTTTCTAGCTTGATGAGCAAAGATGATTTTCCCAAAGCAACTCCACATATTTCAAAAATACTAGAAAATGCTCCTAAGATTCTAGCTAATGGAGGCTCCTGTATTGCCGGTCCAGATGGGGAATGGGTGTTAGAACCAGAAGTGGATACGGAAGGGATTCTTACCGCAACTTTAGATTTTAATAGGGTATTGGAGGAACGCCAAAATTTTGACCCTTCTGGACATTATTCAAGACCAGATGTTACACAACTATTAGTAAACCGAGAACGACAAGCTATTTTAAAGTTTAAAGCTGAAAATGAAGAAACTGCTTCAGAATAAACGGTTGTGTTAATAATCTCAAAGAAGAATATTTAGAAATTTGAAATTGTTTAACATCGAGACCTTAATTATTTTGGAATGAAACCAAAATAGAAGATTCATAATTTAAAAGCCCCAGAAATGGATCCCAAAAATTATAATGCTAAACCAATTTTTAAAAGTCTTCATAGGAAATAATAGAGCAAAAAGAGATTTGAAGAATTCCTTTTGTAAATTAGAGCTATTAAAAAATAATACAAAAACTGATGATAAAATATTTCTTATTTTGGTTTGCAATACTTCTTACTAACCTTCATTTAAACGCCCAGGATTTTACCCCACAGGTAAAAGCTTTTATTGCTATAGACACTACAAATTTTGCTATTACAAATGTTACCGTGATAGATGGTACAGGTGGGGAAATAAAAGAGGGGCAGACTATTGTAGTAAGCAAAGGCTTAATTCAAGATGTTGGCAATGCAGTTTCTGTAGTAATCCCTAAAAACTCATTGATCATTAATGGAACCGGAAAAACGGTAATTCCTGGATTAGTAATGTTACATGAGCATTTATTTTATAGCAAGCCATTTGAGAACTGGTTTAGTGTGGATCAAATGACCTTTACTTTTCCAAGGTTGTATCTGGCGGGAGGAGTAACTACGATGCGAACCGGCGGAAGCATTCAGCCACAAACAGATCTGAACGTAAAAAAGTGGATCGAAGAGGGCAAAATGACTGGCCCTAAAATGGATGTAACTGGCCCTTTTATTGAGCGTGAAGGTTATGATATCCCTGAACTTGGATTTATCAAAGGTACTGCTGAGGTAGCTAAATTAGTAAACTATTGGTCAGATAAAGGGGTTACATCTTTTAAAGTATATAATCATATCACCAAAGAGGATCTTCGGGTTAGTGTGGCAGAAGCTCATAAACGTGGACTTAAAGTTACGGGACATTTATGTTCTCTTACCTATGAGGAGGCTTCAAATATTGGCATCGATAATTTAGAACATGGATTTATGGTTTCCAGTGATTTTATTGATAATAAAATGGAAGAAATGTGCGATCCTTTTAAAGCTCGTAAAAGTTTGATAAATTTAGCTGTTAACGATCCCAAAATGGAAGCATTGATGGATCTCCTCATTAAAAACAAAACCACAATAACTACCACACCAGTGGTATTTGAACCATATACAGGCTATGAGGTGGTTCCAGGTGGCGGACTAAGCGCTTTGATACCGCAGTTGCAAGAGGACCTTCAAAATAAATATGATAGAGCTTTAAATAAAGACTCTACGACTATAGCTTTGTTTAAAAAGGATTTGGAATGGACCAAGCGGTTTTATGAAAAAGGTGGAAAACTTGTTGCGGGAACAGATCCTACCGGAGCGGGGAGAACTGTTGCCGGATACGCTAATCAGCGTACTATTGAAATTCTGGTGGAAGCCGGGTTCTCATTGCCAGATGCAATTAAGATAGGAACGCTTAACGGTGCTGAATTTCTGAAAAGACAAAAAGAAATTGGGAGTATAGAAAAAGGGAAGAAAGCCGATCTCCTTTTAATAGATGGCGATCTGCGGGAAGATATTCATAATATACGTAAAATGGAGTTGGTGTTTAAAGATGGTGTTGGATTCGACTCTACGAAGTTATTTGAATCGGTACAAGGAAAAGTGGGATTATACTAGAGACATGGCCACTTTTTGAATAAAACTAAGTTTCATAATAATTGAAACCCGCAAACCCGAAACCCGAAACCCGAAACCCGAAACATATAACCTGAAAACTAAAATGTAAACCCGACCCGTATTCCGCCCCATTTGGTGGCATCTCCTGCTTCAAATTCTTTGGTGAGCACGGCTCTAAAGTATTCCAGATAGATACTTTGTAACTTCAAGACAATGCCGTAACTGAATTGTCCAGTAAAGCGCTCTATGTTATTATCTTCAATAATGTACGGACTTTTTTTATTGAAAACACCACCTTGAAGTGTGGCATCATATCCAATTATAGAACCTACAACCTGAGAATACCCATAAATTTGAAAATTTTTATGAGTATTTAATGCACTAAAAGGAGAATTAAGAAGCCCAAGCGTAGTTTGCATTCCGGCAGATGCATTTGTGCTTAAAGTCCCTAAACGAATAGCTGTATTACCTTGCAATGCCAACCAATCCTGAATTCTGTAAATTTCCTTTTCATAACCCAATTCATAATTAATCACCACATCATTCTTAATCTGATTACGCCAACCAAGCGGAATGGTATTTCCTGTGGCCTCATGAATAGCAACCTGCATTTCCTTACCAAATGCTCCGGGCCCAATTAGTCCAAGACTTAATGAAGACTGCAATCGGGATTTTTGCAAGGTATCTATAGAAATTGAAAAATTTTTCAGCATGATGGCAGCAGCAAAAGGTCGCTCTCCAAATTGTATTTCACGACTTCCAATCCTAGGTGGAGTAAAACCAATATGCTCAATGGAGATTCCTAATTGGGTTTGGGAAGTTTTTGGTTTTAGAAGAAGAAGATTTATGGGATTTTTACTTAAAAAAGGAGCTACCAGTTCCAAGTTATAGCCTTGAGTGTAATTTTCGTCGGTAGCAGAAAAATAATCATTGTCATAATGAAACCGAAAATACCTCTCACTGTTAATAGCCCTAAAGGCAGCAGTATTGTCTATTTTTTGTGCCAGTAATAAGCTTGGTAATAGTATAAAAAGAGAATGGGTCAATAGGTTTTTACGCATACTCTAATGTACGAAAAGAGAAGGGAGCTGGTTTTAGAAGAGCATCTTCTTCAATTAATTTAGTCTGGTAACAATGAAAAATCTATTAGAATAAACTAATAGGTTTTTAAATTCAGTCGCCGATTATCAAGATGGAATTTAAAGTTAATACATTAATATCACTGTTTTGTAAAGACACTTACGTCATTAGAGGAATCGGTGATGTTTAACTTATTTCCACTAATAGCGTAAGTTAGAACTTCAGTCTCTCCGCTCATGGTAATAGTCAATTTATTCGCATTGGTGCTCCATGTAAAATTATCGGTTTCAGTTTCAGTTTCTCCCCCAAAGGTATTGTTGTATACGCTGATGCCAGTTTTATTGGCATTAAAGGTAACTGTTATTACTAGTACTTCTCCTTCAAAGGTCTCGGTAAGCTTCCAAGTACCCAGTAAGGCAGGATCATAAACATCGCTGTTACTATCATCGTCACTATTACAAGAGACAGCTAGCATGGTTGCGAAAACCAGAGCGAATAAAAATTTAACGTATTTCATAAAATTTTGATTTAGTTAATTAAAGATATTTACTCGTAGGGCTTTTCAAGAACGGATTGTTTATAGAATAATTTCTACACTGTTGATATTTCAACATGAATAAAGTTATGTTAAATATTTGATATTTTTCATAACTATTTTCTTAATTAATTGATGATAAATTATTTGTTTTATTAAAAGTTCACACATACATTAAATAGGTTCTACCTCAGATAAGCATTAAAGGAGAAGAAAGGATTTCCCCCAGGGGAAGATTGCACAAGGCCAATTTAAAATAATTTATCTCCATTTGTTTTAGATAACCTTCGCTTACATCAATTCGTAGGCTTAACCGTGTTTATAAGTATTTATAATTATACTGAAAAACCCCTATTTTCATTGCATTTAAAGATTTATTTTTGAGATACAGAAATTACCGGAGCCCTACCAATGTTGGATTTTTTTTTATTGAATTAGATAATTTTATTTTTTTACGTGAATAACTAATTATAAAAGCATAAACATATTTAACTTAACTAGTTAGTATCAATTTTTAGAAATGAGCGACAATCAAAATGACCCATTTCGGGAATCAGAATTAACAACAATTTTAGTTGTTTCAGATTTATCCAATTCAAAATCATTTTATACTAAGGTTTTGGGTGCTGAAATATTTTGCAAATATGGCGGCGATTCCTTAGTTCTAGAATTTTTAGGAAATTGGATATTATTAGTAACTCCTGGAGGTCCAACCGAGGATAAACCTAATATAAATTTTGTAGCGCCTAAAGAAATTAATACAGTTAGTCATTCTTATACAATAAGGGTTAAGGACTGTCGAAAGTCCTATGAATTATTAAAGAAAAAAGGAGCTGAATTTATAACGCCTCCATTGGATCGGGGAGCGGAAACAAGATGTTTTTTTAGAGATCCTGACGGGCATTTATTTGAAATAAGTGAATATCGTTCATCAGAATGATTCAACGTTTGAACAACATAGGTTACGAGTAAATATCGAGTAATTGAGAGGAAAGAAAATTTTAGAGGATATTAGACCCTAAAGTTTCTAATATGATAGTTTCAAAAAATGATAGTGGTGATATATTTAAGTTTTTGATCAAGCACGAATTTGGTCATTCATTTGGAAATATGGATGATGAATACGAAGATTTTGCATCAAAATGTGCGATCGGGAACGAGCCTTGGTTTCTACCACAAACTCCTAAATTAAATGTGCTGACTTATAATCAAAATACATGGTATGAAGGAGCCAGATATGTTCCAGCTGGATATTGGCGGGAATGGCAAAATTCAATAATGAGAAATGATTATTATTCAACTGAATTATCTCCAGTACAAAAAACGATTGTTAAACAAAGATTAGTAGAGGCAATTGGAAGCCCTTAATTATAAATTTAAAAAATAGATTAATCAATAATTGTTCTCAAATTGAGTACTTTGATAATTATCGGAATATATTCAGAATTAATTTTTTCGGTAGGGATATATGATCTGAAGTAGTTGATTTTTTACAAATCTCTTATTAACAAAGTTTCTTTTAGATCAAACATAAAAAGTGCAGACGGGAAATAACATTGTTCATTATAAATAGCAGGCATAAGGTAAAAAATGATATTTTAGAATTTCACAAATCTGTTCTTTTAACCCCAAAAAAATAATATATGAAGCATTTATTTTTCCTAACAATTTTGCTAGTTACCATTTCTTGTCATGCACAACAACCTCAAAAATTCAATTTGGGGTTTAAAAAACATATTGTAAAAGCTGCGATACCAGATGGGTGGATAAAATGGGGGAATTACGAGCTGACTACAGTTAACGATGCTTATTCTGGAATGAGAGCTGCCAAAATAACTTCCAATGAAAAAGGAACTTCCTTTGGGAGCATAGCTTATAAAATACCAGCTAAATATAAAGGTAAAACCATCAGGTTAGAAGGATATATGAAGATCGAAAACGTAGAGGATGGATATGCAGGTTTGCTACTACGGATAGATGGTAAGGGGAGTTCGCTGGCTTTCGATAATATGAGCTCTAAAAATATTACAGGAACAAAAGATTGGCAGAAGTATACAATAGACCTTAACTATCCAAAAAATGCAGAAGTAATTTTTGTGGGAGGTATTTTGACAGGAAAAGGTAAAGTTTGGTTAGATGATTTTGTGCTAACAATAGGAGGTAAAGATATACAAGCACTTAAGGAAGTAGAAAAAGTTCTATCCAAAGCAGAACAAGATACAGCATTTGCTACTTTATCTGCAGTTAGCATTCCAGAATTGAATTCAGAAAACATCGAAAATCTGGAGTTATTAGGTAGGATTTGGGGATTTTTAAAATACCATCATCCTGCAATCGCTTCAGGGGATTACAATTGGGATAACGAATTGTTTCGATTTTTACCAAAATATCTTTCTTCCAAGAATTCAGGAGCAAGAGATGCGATAGTCCTTGCTTGGATAGATTCCTTTGGAACTATTCCGAAATGTAATAAATGTAAAGAAACCAAGGAAGATGCTTTCTTAAAACCAAACCACCATTGGATGGAGGAACAGAGCGAATTACTTAAAAATAAGCTTTCAGTAATTTATAAGAATCGCTCTCAAGGTGAGCAATATTATATTGGTGAAAAGGCTAATGTAGGAAATCCAGATTTTAAGAACGAGAACCCATATACAGAAATAGATTATCCAGACGATGAATTAAGATTGCTTGCACTTTATCGATATTGGAACATGATACGTTATTTCTTCCCTTATACGCATCTTATGGATAAGGACTGGAACAGTATTTTAAAAGAATACATTCCAATTTTTCTAAATGCAGAAGATGAATTGGAATATGAACTTGCGGCAATACAATTAATTGGTGAAATTGGAGATACACATGCTAGCCTAGGGCTGGAAGCTAATAAAATTGTTGAATGGAAAGGCTCATGTTATCCACCGGTAGATGTTCGCTTTGCTGAGAACAAATTAGTAGTAACAGATTATTATGATCCTGAGCTAATAGAAGAGAGCGGCCTTAAAATAGGAAATGTAATTATTTCCATAGATGGCAAAAGCATCTCTAAGATTATTGAAGAGAAAGCAAAATATTATCCGTCTTCTAATAAGTCTGTACAATTACGCAATATGTCCACAGATCTATTGAGATCAAATTCGGAAGAGATCAAAATTCGATACATTTCTGAAAATTTAGAGGTTAAAGAAATAATGCTTAAACTTTATTCAAAAGATAGTTTGAATATTTCTGGCTTTTTTAAGAAAAGTGAGGAAAAGTCCTATAAAATGTTGGATAACAATATTGGTTATATAACACTAGAAAATATTAGAGATGAAGATGTTCCTAATATCAAAAAGGTATTTAAAGATACACGAGGGATAATAATAGATATTAGAAACTATCCTTCCACCTTTGTTCCCTTTTCGTTAGGTTCTTATTTTGTTTCTACAGCCACTCCATTTGTGAAATTCACGAATCTAAATCTAGATAACCCGGGTGAATTTAATTTTACGTCAAGTTTAAAGATTCCAAGCATTGGAAAGACGTATACAGGGAAATTGGTGGTTTTGGTTAATGAATTAACCCAAAGTCAGGCAGAGTATACAACAATGGCTTTTAGGGCTGGAGATAACACTACTGTTATTGGAAGCACTACCGCTGGTGCAGACGGGAACGTTTCTACTATTTATTTGCCTGGTGGACTTAGAACTTGGATTTCTGGAATTGGTGTAAATTATCCAGATGGAAAAGAGACACAAGGACAGGGAATAATCCCAGATATTGAAGTTAAAATTACGGTAGATGGCATTAGAAATGGCAAAGATGAATTGATGGAAAAAGCTGTAGAGGTTATTTTGAATGATAAAAATGAAATAGGTCCAAAGAATTCTATGGATTAATTTGATTCAATAACTAGTTGAATATTAATTAACAAAACAATAAAAAAGCTAAGTGTATTGAAAAATTATTATGTATTGCTTCAATTTCAATTTTTGGATTATTAAACGGATATTCTCAAGATAATGGGATATAGAAATTGGTGCCGTAACAGGTAAATTAAATAAAGACAGAACCTATATCGGAATAGGAGTAGGTCAAATGATTGGGTTACTGAGAAAAAAAAATAAATATTGAAGAAAAAAATTAAGCACATCATTGGTCCTAGTAATTAATTTGTAATTGTGAGATGGGAATTTTAATCTTGAAGTAATTGATTACTTATTCGCCAAGCCGGCACGCTCTTCTGCACAACTTCTTTACTAATGCAAGAAAATTGGAATAATTTAAAAAATAATATCACTTGAGCAATTAATCTTTCATTGAGTTATTTCAATTAAAGATGAAATAGATGATATAGGCTATAATATTCTTTCGAACTTGTCTTTGACTTAAAAAAAAATTAGGCTTTAGACTGAACAAATTTTAAATTAATGATTTTCATTTCAATTTCGACATTTTTGTACAAGCAAAACCCCTTCTTTAATTAATGAATAAAATCTAACTCTTAGTATATTTAACTTCAAATTTTAATAGTTTTAAAAAAGAAAATTATGAATATTACATTAGCACAAGCTGAAAAAATTATTTCAGTAGCAAAAGAAAAATCTAGAGCATTAGATACAAAAATGAATATTGCCATTGTAGATGCTGGAGCAAATCTAGTGGCATTTGTACGTATGGACGGAGCTTGGTTAGGCTCACTTGATATAGCAATTAAAAAAGCTAAAACGGCGCGTTATTTTGATATGAACACTGGAGTTATTGGAGAATTATCACAGCCCGGAGGTTCACTATACAACATAGAACATTCAAATAATGGCCTAATTACTTTTCCTGGAGGTATACCAATTAAAAACGCAGCAGGCGATATTATTGGAGCTATTGGGGTAAGTGGAAGTTCTGTAGAAAATGACCATGTCGTTGCAGAGGTTGGAGCATCAGCTATCTAATTGCATATTTGCAATTGCAAAGAGGATACCTTATTGTGCAAAGCTTTTTCAATAAATCCTATCAATCAACATAATTAATAATGTACATTAGGCAAGCTTCCCTAAAAGATTCTAAAGCTATTTCAGCTTATTTACTTCTAGCCATGGAAGAGATCGTCTATAAATTTATAGGTGAGATAGACCATGAAAAAGCGAAGCAATTTTTACACCATTTCATAGAGCTAGAAAACAACCAATACTCCTATCAAAATTGTTGGGTAGTTGAAGTTAACAATCAGATAATTGCTGCGGTTAACCTTTATGACGGTGAAGAATTGGTCCAACTGAGAGCACCTATTATTGAATATATAAAAACAAATTATAATACAGATTTTAATCCCGAAAATGAAACACAAGCGGGAGAATATTACATTGATACATTGGGAGTAGACCCTAAGCATCAAGGTAAAGGAATAGGTGCCGCGCTGTTACAGTTCTTAATAAATGACTATGTAGACCAACAGCAAAAAATCTTGGGTCTACTCGTGGAAGAGGACAACTTGCAAGCCAGAAAATTATATTTAAAACTGGGTTTTAAACCTATAGGCTACAAAACACTAATGGGAAAACCTATGCAACATCTACAATTAAAAAGGCATTCAAATACTTAAAAATATAGAAATCGAAAATCCAGATCGGGAGATATGAATAAATTTTTACTAATTGGCGTCGTTTTACTTTTAGCTGGAATTACAGCCTACAATCTTATAGATATAGACAAACATGGATTTTGGATAGGTGCACTTATGGGAACTGGCGGAGTGCTTTTACTAACAGGAATATTTAAAAAGTTTAGCTAGAACTTTTGCCATTACTTTCTTCCATTATTACTTATTTTTGAAACTTTACAAAATGCCATTTTAATCTGAAAAAAATAATTGATTTGGCTCTAATTTCTTTTAAACAGAACCATGGAAAATTTAGCAGAAACTACTAAACCTACAGAAAAGATCTATAAAGACAGAGCCATTTGGTTCGGCTCTTTTGTAGGAGGACCTTTAGTAGCTGGATATTTTATTGCAGAGAATTTTAAAGTATTAAATGAGCCCGAGAATGCTAAATCTACTTGGAACTACACCATTCCCCTAACCATTCTTATCTTTTCACTTGCGCTCGTAATTCCGCAGTCAACTAATTTTCCTAGCATCATCATACCTTTAGCATACACTTTACTAGCATATTATTTAGCAAAGCATTATCAAGGTGCTGGGGTTGAAGCTCATTTAGCAGCAGGTGGAGAAGAATTTAGCTGGTGGCGAATTATTGGGATCTCCCTAATGGGATTAGTGTCAACCTTTATAATTCTGATGATTTTTGTAGTAATTATTCAATCCCTAGGTCTTTTACCAGATGAATTATTCCTAAAAGAATAATTTTTCACTTTATGGAAATGCTTTAGTTGAAGCTGAAAAAACATCAAAATTTAAAGTTATTTGTTATCAATAGTATTCTATAGACTACTTTTAAAATAACATTAGCGAACTGGGATAGGGAAGCTTTTTAGAAAGCTACCAAGTAAATGGAAATATAATAGATTGATGATCATAAATACTCCTTACGAGACAACGCGTTTATTTCTAACACCAACCAGCGTTCTGGGTGTATCTTTTATTTTGGAATTACTAAACACTCCTAAATGGCTTCAATTCATTGGAGATAGGAAGGTTAAGACTTTAACAGATGCGGAGAATTATCTTCAAACCAAAATAGTACCTCAGTTCGAAAAGAATGGCTTCGGAAATTATACCGTGTCGCTTAAAGCAGGTGGAGTTAAAATTGGTTCCTGCGGTTTATATGATAGGGAAGGGATAGATGGAATAGACATTGGCTTCGCCTATTTACCTGCTTATGAAAAGCAAGATTATGCCTATGAAAGTGCTTTTAAGATCAAGGAATTGGCAATAAAGGTATTTAAATTAGATAAGCTAAGTGCCATCACAGATAGAATTAATCTAGGCTCACAAAGATTATTAGAAAAAACTAGATTTTAACTATACAGAGGTAATTTGCCTGCCAAATACCAATCAAGATCTATTACTTTATAAATGGAAATCGAATTAATATGAAAAAGTTTTTATGGACAGGCATTATTGCGATGCTTTTCACAAATCTTGCCATGGCTCAGGAAAATGCTGGAACGGTTAATAAAGTGCCATTAATAATAGGTGAAAGGGTAAGTTTATATTCTCAAGTCCTAAAAGAAAATAGAATACTTAATATTTACTTGCCTGAGCGATATGCTCTAGATTCGCTTAAGTCATATCCAATTATCTACTTATTAGATGGATCTATGGATGAAGATTTTATTCATATTACCGGATTGGTTCAATTTGGGTCATTTTCATGGATCCAAATGCTGCCAGAATCAATAGTAGTTGGAATCGCTAATGTGGATAGAAAACGAGATTTTACTTATCCTACCAATAATGAAAGTGATCTGAAGGACTTTCCAACAACGGGTCATTCTTCTGAATTCATTCAATTTATAGGGAAAGAATTACAGCCTTATATGGAAAAAAATTACAGACATACCCAAGAAAGGACGATCATAGGGCAATCTCTTGGAGGTTTGTTAGCAACAGAAATTCTTTTAATTCAGTCATCCTTATTCAACAATTATATAATTGTAAGTCCGAGTTTGTGGTGGGACGATGAATCTATACTAAAACTAGAAACTCCGGTTTTGAAAAATGTAAATGCTATTTATATAGGTGTTGGAAAAGAAGGGCCAATAATGGAACGTGTTGCTCAGGAATTAGAACTTAAATTAAAAGCCGGACTATCCCCAGAAACCAAACTAAATTTTAGTTTCTTCCCAGATCAAGATCACGGTGATGCGTTACATCTTGCAGTTTATGATGCCTTTAGCAAGATCTTTAAAGTTGAAGAACCTTCGGGAGAGAATTAAACTAAGCACCTAATTAATATTGAAATATGATAGCATTGCAAAGAACCACTTCTAAAAATAAGGATTTTATATATTTAAATAACATGCTGGATAAAGAATTGGTAATTAGAGATGGAGATGAACATGCTTTTTTTGCACAATTCAATAAAATTGATACTATTAACCATGTAATTATTGCATATAAAAATGAGAAACCACTTGGTTGTGGAGCTTTTAAGAAGTATGATGAAGAGACCGCAGAAATAAAGCGGATGTTTGTATTGTTTGAAGGAAGAGGTAAGAAGATAGCTTCAAAGGTACTGGCTGAATTGGAGAGATGGGCAAGAGAATTAGAATTCCGAAATTGTATACTGGAAACGGGTGCAAGCTTTAAAGATGCTTTAGGTTTATATAATAATGCAGGCTATGAGGTTATAGAAAATTATGGACAATATAAAGATGTAGAAAGCAGCGTTTGCTTTTTAAAATCAATTTAGCGAAAAAATCAAATTTCTAAATATAGATTTCTCTTTATGAAAAGATATAGGGAAAGTAGATAAAACATGCAATAACAATTGCAGTCAACGCTGCAAAAAGGACTGCACCGGCGGCAACATCTTTTATATAACCTATTTTACTATGAAAATCTGGGTGAACAAAATCTGCAATTCCTTCTATAGAACTGTTTACTCCTTCGGTGCTTAATACCAAACCAATAGAAATGATCTGGAACATCCACTCGACTTTGGTAATTTCAAAATAAAATCCGGCAATCGTGACCAAAATTGCGATCACCACTTGAACCTGAATACTTGGTTCTGATCTTATCAGTGTCCAAGCGCCTTTTATTGCATAACCTACTCCTCGAATTCTTTTTACTAGGTAACTATCCCTCACTACAATAAAACTTTTAGAGCTGAAAGATAATCGGGTTCTTCAGAAATATCAGCAACTTGTTGACTATGAATCACTTTACCATCCTCATCTAAAACAATAACCACACGAGAAAGCAATCCGGCCAGCGGTCCATCTAACATTTCTACACCATAGTCCTTACCAAAATCTCCTTGTCTAAAATCTGATAGATTAGTTACTTTATTCAATCCTTCATCATCTACGAAGCGTTTTAAAGCGAAAGGAAGATCACGAGAGATGCAAAGCACTTCAGTATTATTAAGTTTAGTTGCTTTTTCGTTGAAATTTCTAACTGAAGTTGCACAAACATTGGTATCTATACTTGGAAAAATATTGAGAATAAGTCTTTTTCCCTTAAAATCGTTCAGATTTGCTCTAGACATGTCTGTTCTTACTAATTCAAAGTAAGGAGCCTTTTCCCCTTTTTCAGGTAAATTACCGTAGGTGTTTATTTTATTCTCTCTTAATGTAATTTGTGACATATTTCCTTTTCATTTTTATTGAAAGTTAAAATTAATGCATAAGAAATAGGGATTTATTAAAATTATCATAAAAACAAAGGGTACCGATTTAAATTTTAAATCAACACCCTTTAATCTTTATCAGTAATAATTATCGGTCTATAGAGCCCATCACTTTTTTAACAAAATTGTTAGCTGCATCTATTTCAGATTCGCCATTTTTAATCATTTGATGTACTTCTACTGCCCCACATAGATTGGTGATCAATTCTCCAATCACATCCATTTCCTCATCAGAAACAGATCTATGCTCTGTAAAATTTTCTAATACGTCTATGGTATTTTGCAGTTTTACAGCATCATTATTACGTTGCAGATGTCTAATTACTGGTAACTTCATTTACTAGGTCTTTAAGCAGTTCAAATTTATTGGTTTGAACTTGGTTCACTAATTTCCCGTCTTTAAAAGAGGCGAAGGTTGGTAAATTATCAACATTAGCCAACTTTCTTGATTCAGGATATTTCTCTGCATCCACCATTAAAAAGGTAGCGCTCTCATTCTCTCCAGCCAATTTTTTGAATTTTGGCTTCATCACCCTACAGTTACCACACCATCCGGCCATGTATTGTACCAATACAGTTCCATTTTCTGCGATTATATTTTGTAGATTATCTTGTTCTAATTCCTTTACCATGATCTTACTTCTTAATTTAAGCTTAAATATGAAGCCACACCTTCACGATCTGCCGTCATAGCTTCTTTTCCTTCTTCCCAATTTGCTGGACATACTTCCCCTTTTTCTTGTACATGCGTATAGGCATCTACTAATCTTAGGAATTCCTGTACATTTCTTCCAAGTGGCATATGGTTGATCCCTTCATGGAATACAGTTCCTTCTTCGTCTATTAGATAAGTTGCACGGTAAGTCACATTATCACCTTCTACAGTAATTGCTCCAGTTTCTTCATTATACTCTTCGTTAGTGATATCAAGGATCCCAAGTGCAGAACTTAGGTTTCTGTTAGAATCTGCAAGAATTGGATAGGTTATACCTTCTATTCCTCCATTATCTTTTGGCGTATTTAACCAAGCAAAATGTGCTTCTGCAGTATCACAGGATGCTCCAACTACCATCACATTTCTTTTTTCGAAATCTGCTAATGCAGCTTGAAATGCATGTAATTCTGTAGGGCATACAAATGTGAAATCTTTTGGATACCAGAACAGCAATACTTTTTTATTGTTTTTTTGAGCTTCTTCAAGAATATTTAATTTGAAGGTATCGCCCATTTCATTCATTGCGTTTACGCTTAAATTTGGAAATTTTTTTCCTACTAATGCCATATTATTATATTTTTTGTTATTAATTTTCTGATGCAAAAATAGAAAAATAGCCCGCGGTTGCGAGCTATCGAAATTCTAATTTCTTATTTAATTATAAATTTTAGCTATAGCGAATCGAACTATGTATAGATAATTTCTATTTATTAAGTATTAGCTGTTTGAGGTTGAGCCTTTTGTGTAGTTAATTGTCTTATTTTAATGCTGAAAGCAGCAAATAATAAAGTCATGAACGGACTTATATAATTGAAGAAAGCATAACCCGCATAACTTAAGGTTGGTACTCCAAGTACTCCACTGTGATATGCTCCACAAGTATTCCAAGGCACCAAAACAGAAGTTACCGTTCCAGAATCTTCCAATGTTCTACTTAAGTTTTCTGGAGCCAATCCTTTATCTCTATAAGCCTTTGCAAACATTTTCCCTGGAACTACAATAGCCAGATACTGGTCTGAAGCAGTTACATTTAATGCTAAACAACTAAAAACGGTACTAGCAAATAGGCCGAACGTTGTATGGAAAAGATTCAATAGCGCCGTGCTAATCCTTGCCAAGGCCCCAATTGCTTCCATAATTCCTCCAAAAACCATGGCACATAGTATCAACCAGATGGTTCCCATCATTCCTGCCATCCCTCCTGAAGAGAACAGATCATTTAGGTTTTCATTATCAGTTACAATTGCAGTATCTAAGGTCATGGCATTCATAATTGCTTTATACCCAGAAATAAAATCCAGATTTTCTACGCCTGAGATCTGCAATAAGATATTTGGCTGAAAGATAACAGCAGCTGCTGCTCCTAATAAAGTTCCTATTAATAGGGCAATAAGCGGAGATGTTTTCTTTACTATTAAGAAGATTACAATTGCTGGAATTACAAATAACCAAGGTGTTATTGTAAAGGTGTTCTCTATAGTGGTTAATATTGCTGAAGTATCTGTAGTTCCAGATACATCCAGATTCAATCCTATGATCACAAAAATAATAATGGTAATAATAATTGTTGGCACGGTGGTTAACATCATATATTTTATGTGAGTAAAAAGATCGGTTCCGGCCATTGCTGGTGCAAGGTTTGTAGTATCACTCAATGGAGATATCTTATCTCCAAAGTAAGCGCCAGATAAAATAGCCCCAGCTGTCATTCCTACAGAGATATCTAGGGCATTTGCAATTCCTATTAGTGCAATACCAACTGTGGCAGAGGTGGTCCAGCTACTTCCTGTAGCTACAGATATTATAGAACATATAATAACGGTAGCAGGTAAGAATATAGTAGGGTTTAAAATTTGAAGTCCGTAATAGATCATCGTGGGAATAATACCACTTACCATCCAGGTTCCAGCCAGCGAACCAACCATAAGCAAGATAAGAATTGCGCCTGCCGTACTTTGTATATTATTAGCAACCTCATCCATCATGGTGTCAAACTTCACCTTATTAAAAATTCCCACAATTGCAGCAACAGCACCTCCTAATAAAAGAATAAATTGATTAGATCCGCTAAGCGCATCATCTCCAAAAACATAAACGTTAAAGGCAAGCATTCCAATCAAACAAAAAACTGGGATAAGTGCTTCCCAAATATTCAATTCTCTATTTATAATAATTGGGTCTTTTTCTTGGTGATTTGTAGAGCCTTCCATTATGTGTTATTTTTTGGTTCGTAATGTTACGATTTTAAGGCATATTTTGCAAGCCTAATATTTCCAGGCTTTTTGCTGAAGGTTTTTTGAAATTTGCTAGGAATAAATTAAAGAATTTTCTCAAGGAGAGAATTGGAAATCTGTTTTACAGTTTTATGCTTTTTATACTCTTTGAGATGACTGTGTAATCCTGAGACCCTATTCAAAAACTTTGACAAACGGTGGCGTTGACGTTCCAAAGCAGCGCTTTGAAATCTTTTTGCGCAGTATAAGTTTTGTTTTGCGTTAAAAAATCTTGAAGCTTTGGAAAGATTTTAGCAAAACAAAACTGGTTTTCAGCTTTGCTGAAAAATACCTCTGGAAAAAGCGCCTTTTCTTTTGTTTCGTTTTCTTTGGGCGAACAAAGAAAATGAAAAAAGATACTGTTAAAGGAATAAGTTAATTATTTGATATTCAAATATTTACTAAATTACGTCAATGATAGACCCGTGATAAAAAATTTTATCTAGCGTAGGAAATTGACGTATGAAAGATGCTGAAACTAGTTCAGCATGACGAAAGTTAAAACCAGTATCTTCACCCTGTCTCAATCTTTCAGCAGACACTAATGATTTACAACAAACTCTTTTTTTCATTGAGAATGGCAATACCAGAAGAAGTCCCGATACGGGATACTCCAAGATCTATATAAGCTTTAGCGGTCAAAAAATCTTTGATCCCACCAGAGGCTTTGATCTTCATTTCAGATGAAATTGATTTTTTTATTTCTGAGACCACTTCTAAGCTGGCTCCTTTAGAACCAAAACCAGTGGAGGTCTTCACATAATCGGCACCTGCATTTTCAACTATTTTGCTAGCAATGCTTATTTCTTCAGAAGTAAGATAACAGGTCTCAATAATAACTTTCAATACTTTTCTACCAATTGTGTTTTTAACTGAAGCGATTTCGGTTTCTAAAAGCTTCAATTTTTTAGATTTAAGGAGTCCAAGATTCATTACCATATCAACTTCATCTGCTCCATACCCAATAGCGTCTCCTGCTTCAAATATTTTAGCTCTGGAGGACATTGCTCCCAAAGGAAATCCAACTACCGTGCAAATCTTCACTTTTGAATTCTTTAAAAGTTCTTCCGCTAAAGGCACATAGTACCCATTTATACAAACCGAAAAGAAATTATAGGTCTTAGCTTCATTACATAAAGTTGTGATATCGTCTATTGTCGCAGTAGATTTAAGTAAGGTGTGATCTATATAAGAATTAATAGGTTTCATAAAGAGGATACTATTTTATAAGTGTTTTAAAAGTCTCTAAGATAAAACTAATCCATAAAAAGAATGCCTGATAGAAAATTCATTCTATCAGACATTCTTATAAACAGGTATAAAAAACTTTTAATTCAGGCTGATGTTTTCAAAAAGGCCTACTGTTTCCATGCAATCTTTCATCATTTTATAGGTGCGTTCAATATCGTTATCTAATCCTATAGAAAAACGAATAAGCCCATCTGTAAGTCCCATTTCAATTTGTTCTTCTACAGGAATTTCTGAAGAAGTGGATGATCCAGGTGCACTGAACAAGGTTCTATAGAAACCTAAGCTAACTGCAAGATATCCAAGATTTCGCTCTTGCATCAACTCCATCAGTTCATTTGCTTTATCTAAGCTTCCAACATCAATAGTCAGCATTCCTCCAAACCCATAATCTTCATTCATCATAGATTTAAATAGATTATGACTTGGGTGCGATTCTAATCCTGGATAAACAGTTCTAAAGCCATCGGCTTCAAATTTTTCAGCAAGAAACATCGCATTTTTACTGTGCTGTTTCATCCGGATGTGCAATGTTCTCATATTCTTCAAAATAGAAGCAGAACGCAAACTATCCATTGTTGGCCCTAATAACATATTAGCTCCATCTATAACACTCCTCAGGGAGTTAATAAATTCCTGAGTTCCACAAGTTACACCACCAACAGTATCACTACTTCCATTTATGAATTTGGTTAAACTGTGAATCACCACATCTGCACCCAATTCTGTTGGAGTTATAGAAAGTGGTGAGAAGGTGTTATCTACTACCAAAGTAAGTCCATGTTTTTTAGCGATCTTGGAAAGTCCGCCAATATCTGCCACTTCCAATAATGGATTACTAACAGACTCGCAGTATAAAACTTGAGTTTTAGTGGTGATTGCCGCTTCTACAGTGTCTAGTTTTGTAATATCCACAAAACTTGTTTTGATATTAAGTCTTGGCGCGAAATTCTTTAAAAAGGCATAAGTACCTCCGTAAATGGTTCTGCTGGAAACTATATGATCGTCTGCTTTACAGAGTTGTAAAAGAGCGCCCGTAATCGCACCCATTCCGGAGGCAGCTACGTTTGCAGTTTCGGTTCCTTCCATGGCAGCTAGAGCTTCTCCAAGATAAAGGTTGGAAGGGGTAGAATGCCTGGAATATAAATAACAACCATCTTGATTTCCTTCAAAAGTATCGAACATGGTCTTTGCTGAAAGAAAAGTGTAAGTAGAAGAATCTGAAATAGAAGGATTCACTCCTCCAAATTCACCAAAATATTGAAGGTCTTGAATATGATTTGCTGGTTTATATTTCATGATAGTTGTTGTTTGATATACTTCAAAATAAGTGAATAATAGATCATTTGTCAATAGATAAAGATAAATTCAGTTTATAAATCGGAAATAACCATTTATTTTAGATATTTAATTTCAAAACACCTACTTTCAATCTTCCAAACCGAAAATTTTTCAGCATGAACTTAGATGAAATCGATAGAAAGATCCTTCAAAAGCTGCAATGCGATAGTAAGATCACCAATAAAAAGCTTTCTTCAGAATTAAACCTATCGGTAACTGCGATTTTTGAACGTATAAAAAGATTAGAGCGTAATAAAGTGATTTCCAGTTATGTTGCCTTGGTAAAGCCTGCAGAGGTAGACAAGTCCTTTATGGTTTTCTGCCATATAAAATTGGTGCAACACACCAAATCTTATGTTATTAAATTCGAGAAGGAGGTAGCACAATTAAACGAAGTCCTGGAATGTTATCATGTAAGTGGGGAATATGATTATATCCTGAAGATCTTGGTGAAGGATATGGAGGCCTACAGGGAATTTATGCTAAACAAACTTACTAGCCTGGATCATATTGGAAGCACTCAAAGCACTTTTATAATTAGTCCGGTGAAAAGCACTACTGCTTTGCCATTGTAAAATACTTCTATCAGTTAAAGAATAGTTTCCAATCTGTTGGTATTTAACCTATTACCAAAAATATTGTGCAATAGTATTTCCGATTCTTTTAACAGAACTTTATGTGTATTTTGGTCTATTTCCTTCTCTCTATGGTGTCTACGGCCGTTTTTAATTCGGTATAATAAAAAAAATAGTGTATCTTAAGACACTGGCAATTTTTAAAGTACTACCCCTTTTACTTTTTATTCTGCAATTTTTCAGGATTTTTAAATCCTAATTTTTTTCTACAATCTAATTATTTATATGACCGAACAAAAAACCAAATCTGAAGAACTTCTTTATAGAAGAAAAAATATAGTAGCCAATGGAGTAGGTGTTTTTAATACAGCAACCGTACATCACGCAAAAGGTGCAATGATTACCGATTTGGATGGTCGTGAACTTATTGATTTCGCTGGTGGTATAGGCGTAGTGAATGCAGGACATTGTCCCGAACCTGTGGTGGAAGCCATAAGGGAGCAGGCAGGGAAATATTTGCATACAAGCTTTAATGTTGTCACCTATGAACCATATATTAAATTATGTGAAGAATTGGCTGAAATACTTCCGCATGGGGAAAAGACAAAAGCGATGCTTATAAGTACCGGTGCAGAAGCTGTTGAAAATGCGATAAAAATTGCTAGGCAGGCAACAAAAAGACCCGCTATTCTATGTTTTACTGAAGCTTACCATGGACGTACTTTAATGGCGATGAGCCTTACGAGTAAAGTGAATTACAAATTCTCTTCCGGACCATTTGCTCCTGAAGTATACCGAATTCCTTTTCCAAATTTTTATAAATTTCATGGTAATCAGGAAATGGATGGGTTCGTGCAAACCGAACTTGCCAGACTTTGGGATAGCGCTCATAGTATTGTAGATATCAACTCTGTGGCGGCGATAATTATTGAGCCCATTCAAGGTGAAGGTGGATTCAATCCAGTTCCACAAAAATATTTGGAAGGCTTAAGATCCTTTTGCGATGAACATGGAGTCCTTTTAATTATGGATGAAATACAAAGCGGTTTTTGTCGAACAGGTCATTGGGCAAGCTGGCAACATTACAATGTGCAGCCGGATCTAAGTACTTATGCCAAATCGATGGGGTCTGGGCTGCCCATTGCAGCAGTCGTTGGTCGTGCCGAAATAATGGATGCCGCAGC
>JBBSVD010000002.1:0-73021 GCA_038233835.1 Flavobacteriales bacterium
CTGTATTAAATTTTAAATAACTTCCAAAGGCGAATCTTTTTAAAGTAACTGCGAAAAAGTTAGTTCCAATTGCACTTTCTGTTTCTACATTTGGCTTGTACCTTCTTCGATGATCTCCAAAAATTCGAATACTAAATTTATTAAGGAAATTGGTAGGTTCAAAAATTTCATACGAGATATTAGCTCCAAAATTATTGAAATTATTTCTGAAATTAAGCCCTAGATCATTAATGTCGTAAGTTTCATTTGCAAAGTCATGATCTATTCCATACCTGAAATTTCCTTTTGTTTTATTTATAGAAAATTCTGATGCAAAACCAGTTTTGTTCTTTTCAGGTTTATTCACATTGCTCATCTTGGCCTGACCGAAATAATTGAAAGAATTTGTCTTGTTATTGATATCAAATAGAAATCCTGTAACATTTCCATCTCTTGCATGCCCACTTCTAATAACATTGGTATTTATAAGTGTGATGGAGGAATTCTGATTGTATTGTTGATCCAAGACCAAGATATTATAATTGGCTAAAGGCTCGGTTATAATTTTTCTATTAATATTGGAAATTGTATCCCCAATGATAGCTTCAGTCTTCTTAGTAATGGCATTAAAAAAACCAACTCCTAATCCGTTACCTGTTCTTCCTGATATTTTTACAGCATTTAAGAGATCTGCCTTTTCAGGGTTATCTACTATAACCTCATTATCCAATAAGTTAGCTTGTGCATTATTAAAACCGAGAGGAGTATCTCCAATACGTCTTGAATAAAAGAGATTTCCTTTTGTAAATAGTTCTGTCCCTTCAGTAAAAAAAGCCCTGTTCTCTCCAAATGCCTGTTCAAAAGGACCTAGATTCAATTCAACTTTATCGAATGCCGTTTGTCCAAAATCTGGGATTAATGTAGCATCTAATGTAAAAGCATCAGAAATACCATATTTTAAATCGAGTCCAGCGCTGAAGTTACTTTCGGTATTTCCACGAAAATTATCAACTTCAGCAGAGGCATAAGGATAAAAACTTAATCTAACCGGAGGATCAATATTTTTTATACCTGTTAAAAGTCCGTTGTACTGTGTGTCTTTGCCAATAGACTTGTCTATATAATTCCAAGTGTAAACTTCATTTAAGTGCAGTATATTCCTGCCAAATTGGATACTCCACACTTGTTCTTCCTTTTTTGGAAATCTTAAAGCTGCGTAGGGTATTTTTATTTCCGCATACCAACCTTTGTCATCAAAAGAAATTTCTCCTTCCCAAACCACATTATAGCTATAATCTTCATTATTCCCAGACATTTTAGCATCTGCAATGGCGCCAGCAGAAGTAATTACAAATCTGGTTTGGTTCTCGCCATCATTATAGGTGTTGATATCAACTAAGAAAAAATCTGATTGTTCTATATTATCCCGTTGCGTAAATTGACGCAAAATTCTTGATGGCTCATTATCCAGCATGGATGCTGCAATGTATATTGCTTCATCATCGTAAGCTAGTTTTACAATTGTTTGGTGAGTTTCCCGGCTTGGAGTTCCATCCCCAGGTTGCGCCATTACAAAATTAGTAGCTTCTGGGATAGAATTCCAAACGGCATCATCTAAATTACCATCAATTAATGGAGCTTCAGAAATTCTCTGAGTTTTATAGGTCTTTTGGATATTTTTTGACTGCGGACTGATTTGAGCATGTAATTTTGGAATCCCAAAACAGACAAAAAGGATAATTATTTTTTTGAGTAACATAAATAAATTCTTCTGTAAAATCTAAGACATTTAGTCAACTGCAACATTACAAAAGAATTAGTGAATTTTCAATAGAACCCAATTAATAGTTAAAAATTAAATCTTGTTCAATAATTAGTTATTTTTGTTAAACATTTGTAGTTATATGGAAAATACAACAGAACAAATTGCAACCTTGGCTGGAGGTTGTTTTTGGTGTACCGAAGCAGTATTTGAAAGGGTAAAGGGAGTTACTAAGGTTATTCCCGGATTTACGGGAGGCACGATCAAAAATCCAGCCTATAGAGAAATTACTTCAGGTAGAACTGGTCATGCCGAGGCTATTGAAATTCATTTTAATTCTGATATAGTTTCGTTTGAAGAACTATTATTAATTTTCTTTAGCACTCATGATCCTACAACCCTAAATAGGCAGCAATATGATTCTGGAACGCATTACAGAAGTGCTATCTTTTATCATACTGAAGAACAAAAAGAAATAGCAGAAGTTGTAGTTAAGCAATTAGAGTCTAATAAAATTTTTAATGATCCTATAGTTACAGAAATCACTAAAGCAGCTCCCTTTTATGAAGCTGAAGTAGAGCATAAGGAATATTATTCCAATAACAGGCAACAGCAATATTGCCAAGTGATTATAGATCCAAAGATCAAGAAACTAAAACAACTTTTTTCAGACAAATTAAAAAAGACCCACTAGTAGGATGTATAGATTTTTCGAAGAGTATAACGAAGAGGTGACAGAAGATCTAACCAATAACTTCAAAAGGATAATTACAAGTTTGGGTGAGGATCCTGAGCGTGAAGGTATTTTAAAAACTCCTGAACGTGCAGCTAAAGCTATGCAATTTCTTACACAAGGATATTCTGCAGATCCTGTGAAGATTTTAAAAGATGCTATGTTTAATGAGAGTTATGATGAAATGGTTGTTGTTAAGGATATAGAGGTATATTCTTTATGTGAACACCATATGTTGCCATTTTTTGGAAAGGCACATATTGCATACATACCAAATGGAAAGATCGTGGGGTTGAGTAAAATTCCAAGAGTTGTAGATGTTTTTGCCAGAAGATTACAGGTGCAGGAACGTTTAACGCATAACATATTGGAATGTTTAAATAACACTTTAAAACCTCAAGGAGTTGCAGTGGTAATTGAGGCACAACATATGTGTATGATGATGAGAGGCGTTCAAAAACAGAATAGCGTAACTACTACTTCAGGTTTCCGAGGGCAGTTCGAAAAAACTGAAACCCGGAATGAATTCTTAAAGCTTATAAGTTCTGACCTTAAATAAATGGCATATTTTTTGGATTAGTCAGTATATAAAACTAAAAACCGATGAAAATCTTAAAAAATAAATTACTAATTAAAGGATTAATATATGATGCTATTGGTATGGCAACTATGGCAGTTCCTTTAATAGGTCCATTCTTGGATATTGTTTGGGCTCCTTACGCAGCTAATAAAATGACTGAAATGTATCCTGGTAAAAAAGGTAAAATAGCTTCTGTTTTGGTATTTATTGAAGAAATACTTCCCTTTACAGATGTAATTCCGACATTTACTTTAATGTGGCTCTATACTTTTGTTTGGAGTAAAAAACCAATTCAAAATGAGTATATAATTGAAGCTGAAGTTGTGTAATTAGTGAAATTTAAAACTTAAAATAAGAAAGCCTCCAAGTCAATCTTGATGGCTTTTTTAATACCTAAAACTTGGTTTGCAAACCTATGGAGAAATTTCTTCCCATATTAGCAATTCCATCTGCCTTTAATCTGGATAGGTGAGCTATATAATTTTTATTAAAAATGTTATTTCCGCTTACTCTAATTTCTAATGGGAGCTTTCCAAAGTAAAAGGTGCTTCCAAATCCAGCGTTAACTAAAGAATAACCATTGGTATTTGTTTCAAAAGCACTTATTTTATTTTGGGATCCAGTAGATTTTACGGTTAAAAACGAATAATTATCATTCAATAATTTTCCGTCCTTCAATTCAATTCTCAGCGTATTAGTAAATGAAGTAGCAGGAATTAAAGGAAGATAGTCTCCATTGTCCTTTTCTCCAATTACCAATTCAAAACTACTTTCTAAATGCAGCCAGTCTATAGGATGTGGATGAATATGAATTCCAGCCTCACCACCATATAATTTGGCATCTTCCTGTGTATAAACAAATACAGGATCTCCATTTATAAACACATTAGTTGGAGCTATAAAAATGTATTTATTTATTTTATTATAAAATCCGTTTCCAAATAACTCAAAATGTTCATTCCTATATTCAAGAGAAAGATCGAGCTGGATATTTTGTTCATTCTCCAGATCAGCATTTCCAATTTCATAGCGGTTGGTCCCTTCATGGGTTCCATTTGAAGTTAGTTCTGCTAAATTGGGCGCACGAAATCCTGTTGCCAGATTTATTCTTGTAACTAAATTTTTAAACATGTTGAATTTTACTCCTAAGGAACCGTTATAGCTCGAAAAGTCACGTTCTACCGGAGCAAAATAATCCTGTTCTCCGTCAATTCCATAAGCAGTAGTGTTAATATTTCTGGTATCAAACCTAATTCCTCCTTGAAGATCTATCCAATCTAAATGATAATGGGTAGTGGCAAGAATTCCAATATCTGTTGTAGAGGCGTTAGGTATTAATATTTCCTCACCAAAATTCTTATTTGTTTGAAACAAACCTTGTAACCCAATAATAGTTTCAAAATTGCCCAAATCTGGTGCATAATATTTTAGATCATAATTTAGAGTTTCTAAATGCATTTCTAAAGCTGGAATAGCAGTTTCGATTTCTTCATATTCTTTTCGGTCATTAAAAAGGTATCCTACTTTAAAGTCTAAGCTAGAATTCTTAAGAAATAATTTATTGCTTAAACTTAGAATATGGTTATCCAACTGCTGGTAAGGCGCGATTATTTCTTTAGATGTGGTTTGCACTCCAATTTCTTCAGGAATACCAGTATGTGTATTATTGTAATTATACCGAAGATCTCCTCTATATTTTTGATCTTGATAGCCAATTCCAGCTTTAAGATCCTTTTCTTCAAAGCGAGAATTGGTTACTCTAATATCGTTCCCCGTGAAGAAATCGCTATGTGCTGCATAATTACCTCTAACTAAATATTTCCAGCGTTGCATAGAAGTCTTTAAACCAAGATTTGCTTCAGTTCCTATTGAATTAGTGTGGTAGGTAAGCCCTGCATCTATAGAAGTGCTATCTGCATCAGCATATTTTTCAGGATTTAAATAGAGCACTCCACCTAAGGCATCACTACCATATAGAAGTGACGCTGGGCCTTTAATAACTTCAACACTCTCAACACCGCTTGAACTAACACCTAAGCCATGTTCATCTCCAAATTGCTGATTTTCAAGACGTACGCCTTGTGCATAAACTAAGACTCTATTAGAGCTTAATCCGCGAATTACTGGTTTACCTATTCCTGCACCCGTGGTTATACTTTCTACCCCTGCAATTTGTGTGATCCCTTCAGCTAAAGTAATAGCTCCTGTTTTCTTCAAATTTTCTAAAGTTTCACGTTCCACTTTTACTACATTTTCACTTTGTAATTTATGGAAAGGTGTAGATACTATAACCGCCTCCATTTCTATTGCTGAAGGCCTCAGTTTAATAATGATCTTTGAGTTATTTGGGACATTAATAAGATCTGTTCTTGTAGTATAACCCAGAGAGGAAATAAGTATGATATGTTTTCCTAACGGAAGATTGTTTAACTGAAAATTACCATCTAAATCTGTAATAGTTCCTTTTTCCAGTTTTGAAATATAAATGTTAGCTCCCGCCAATGGTTCACCAGTGACTTCGTCAATTACTTGACCGCTAATAGTTGATTGAGAAAATGCAGATAGGCTTATAATGAGCAATAGTATGCTAAGGATTGTTTTTATCATTTTTTGAAAAAAAAGTAATTAATATAAGTAGCACTTAAGATTGCTACCACAAAGAATCAAGATATTAAACAAGAGGTTGGAGGACCTCTTAGCTGAAATGATAATTTTTGAAAATCATTTAAATAAAAATAAGAATCTGGGAATGCTTGATGAATGATGTTATTTTGGAATAACACAAACCTAGCAAAATCTAAACCAACGATAGGAGCAGGGTGAAATTTACAGATTTTACAATCTAATGCAGATTGGTGTAGATGAGTAGTGCTATTATTATCACATCCAAATTTAAATTCGTGGGCAAAAACATGGCTATTAACAAAAAATGCAGGAAATAACAATGCGATTGTTAAACCAATAAGACCATATTTCTGAATTAAATTCAAATTAATCTTGATTTAGAAATCGTGATAAACCAATTCTGGTAAGCATTTTCTTTTCGAAGGCCCAAAAGAATTGAAATTGACCAAATAACCAACCAAAACTAACAAGTAAAAGCTGATAAATAGGAAATATTAAAGCAATGCGAACGCTCCAGTAAATATACCAAGGAGATGTTTTTTTATAAATTCCAAAGAATTCGCATACAGGCGCGGCCAATTTGGTGGCAGAAGAACCCGTTATAGCGAAAACTATAAAAATTATAACAAGTTGGAAATTAGAATCTATTCCCCAACGTTCCTTTAATTTATTCATGCTGCAAATATATCACTTAGCACATCAATTAAAAAAAATGTAGCATTATATTCGAGTAGGTACGGAAAATCGTTGGTTATATTCTCGTGAAAAGAAAACAAAATAATTATATAGCATATAATTTACCTCATATCCATAGTCTACAAAATTATCATAATTTATTTCCTGAATATATAAATTTGAGTTGTAAGTAAAAGGTTGTCTTACTCTGCTATTGTATTCTTGAACCAAAAATTTATTCTTACTCTCTAAATAGGATTGTGAATAAAAGCCACGAGTTTTGGCGATACTATTGACGAAAAGGTTGAAACCAGGTTCTATAATAATGATCTCATATTCTAAACTATCATTTGCAATTCGAACAGTATCATTAGCCGTTGCAGTGACTTCTTTTTTTGAGAAATCTCTATCCTTGGTAGATCCACATCCATAGATTAGTAATCCAGCAAATACTATATATAGTAAATTTTTCATGAGTTATATTTTTAAAATAACCTCAAAGACTGTTCCCAAGGCTTTCCTTAGACAATATACTTCAATAATTTAGAAGGTATAATCCTGTATAGCAGAAATTGTGATTTTTGCTATTTAATTTATAATAAAAGGATCGCTTATAACTGGAAGAACCTTCTAAAAACTTAATTTTAGAAGATTCTTTTTATAATAGAGAGTAATAATTTTTAAACTTTTTCCTCTTTCATTAATTCAATAATTTGTTCTGCTAGTTCAATTCCAATACGATCTTGTGCTTCCAAGGTGGCAGCACCAATATGTGGAGTTAAAGAAATTCGCTCGTTCATCAGTACTTTAAGCGCAGGCTCGGGTTCATTATCATATACATCTAATCCTGCGAAAGAGATCTTTCCTTTCTCTAAAGCTTCTAAAAGAGCATCTTCATTAATTAACCCACCTCTCGAAGTATTGATAATTCCAACACCATCTTTCATTTGCTCTATTTCTTTTCTTCCTATAATAGCTCTAGCTTGTGCAGGAACATGAATAGTAATAAAATCTGCATGTTTGATCAATTCAGAAACCGGTTCTGTTTTAATTGGAATAGTAATAGTCTGGTCATTATAAAAATTAAGAGTAATAGCTACTTCACCTACTTCTTTGTTACTAGCAATTACCTTCATGCCCACACCCAGTGCTAATTTAGCAACCTCTGTTCCAATTCTTCCCAATCCAATGATCCCTAAAGTTTTTCCGCGCAATTCTGTTCCAGCAGAATAATTTTTCTTTAGATCTTTAAAATGAGAATCTCCCGAAAGTGGCATATTTCTATTGGAATCGTGTAAATAACGTACGCCTCCAAAAAGGTGTCCAAATACTAATTCTGCCACAGAGCCTGAACTAGCAGCGGGAGTATTTATTATTTTTAGGTTTTTGCTACGGGCATAGGAAACATCTATATTATCCATTCCTACACCACCACGACCAATAATTTTCAAACTTGGGCAGGCATCAATAAGTTCTTTTCTAACTTGCGTAGCACTGCGAACCAGTAATACTTTAACTTTTTCTTCATTGATAAAATTCTTAAGTTGCTCCTGAGCCACTTTTGTAGTGATCACTTCAAAACCAGCTTTTTTCAAGGCTTTTACACCACTTTGAGAAATACCATCGTTTGCTAATACTTTCATGCTTTTTATTCTAATTTATACTTTTCAAATATTCAAAAAAGGAAATATTTTTATGCTTTTCTTTCCAAGTCACTCATAACATCTACCAAAACCTGAACGCTTTTTAATGGTAATGCATTATACATTGAAGCTCTGTAACCTCCAACGCTTCTATGACCATTCAATCCATTTATTCCTGCTTTTTTGCACATTGCATCAAATTCATCTTTCAAGGAATCATTAGTAAGATTAAAGGTGGCATTCATGATAGATCTGTCTGCGGTTGCAGTATAGCCTTTAAACAATGGATTAATATCGATTTCAGAATAAAGCAATGCTGCTTTTTTCTCATTCTTTTCTTCAATAGCCTTAATTCCGCCTTCTTCCTTTAACCACTTTAGAGTTAGATAAGATACATATACTGGATAAACAGCAGGAGTGTTGTACATGCTATCTTTTTCTATGTGTACTTTATAATCTAACATAGATGGAATTTGTCTGTTAACTTTTCCTAGAAGATCTTCTTTCACAATTACTAATGTTGTTCCTGCTGGACCCATATTCTTTTGTGCACCAGCATAAATCAAATCGAATTTAGAAAAATCTAAAACGCGAGAAAATATATCACTACTCATATCGCAAACCATAGGTTTTGGAGTAGTTGGAAAGACCTTCATTTGAGTTCCGAAAATGGTGTTGTTACTAGTACAATGAAAATAATCTACATCTGTAGGAATCATATATCCTTTAGGGATATAGTTAAAGTTCTTATCTTCTGAAGATGCAACCACATTAACCTCACCAAACATCTTAGCTTCTTTTATGGCTTTACTAGACCATGTTCCGGTATTTAAATAAGCCGCTTTTTTCTCCATAAGATTATAAGCAACCATTAAAAATTCTAAACTTGCCCCACCTTGAAGGAACAATGCTTTATATCCTTTTCCTTCTAATCCCAAAAGCTCCAATGCAAGGTTTCTTGCATCCTCCATAACAGCTACAAAATCCTTACTTCTGTGAGAGATTTCCAAAATGGATAATCCAGAATTATTGAAATCTAAAACGGCTTGAGAAGCTTCTTGTAAAACTTCTTGAGGAAGAATACATGGGCCAGCACTAAAATTGTGTTTTTTCATAAAAATATGGTTTGTAGCAAAGATGCTAAAAGTTCCTGTTAATTTGTGTTATTAAAATTATAATTGCCGCTGCCAGCGCTTTGATTAAATTCTATTTGAGGTATCATTTTAACTTTCGAAATTTCTAAAATAATATCTGCAGATTTTTTAAATTTTTTGAAGAAATGCCAAGGTATCAATAGAATCGGCATAATCCCATAACTTAGGAAACTGAGTTTGCCCAAATTCAATTTCTGAAGGTAAGAGGTCCTTTGCGACAACACACTGCAAATTCGCCTTGTTTTCTTCTAACATTAATTTTAGTGTTTCCTTATCTGAATAGGTCTCATAAAAAAGTGTTGCAATAGGGGAGCCGAAGCTTGCATCCTCCTTCAAAACTAAAAAGCCATTATCTAACATCTTAAATTCACTCATTAGATATACAGCCTTATTATAATCATAATTATTAGCATATTTTGCATGATTCATCAAAGAAGACCATGGCTGCTGAATAGCTTTGTAGAATGAATCAAAAATGTAATTCTCTGGCACATATAATTTAGATACACTTCTACAGCCTAATCCAAAATATCTAAAAATATCATGTGCTAAATTCTCCAGATCTTCGGTAGTTTCATCTCCGGTAAGCACTGCAACAGAATTTCTATTCTTTCTAATGATCGCAGCTTTATTGGCAAAATAATATTCAAAATATCTAGAAGTATTGTTGCTACCGGTGGCAATTACGGCTTCAAAATTATTCATTCGTCCATCTGTAAATTCGATTTTTGATTTATAATAAGGATCTAAAGCAATTAAATATTCTGCAAGGATGGGCAACAGCTTCATGTCATTAGAAGATTGCTTTACCAACACTTTATGGCCAGAGATCAAAACTGAAATAAAATCGTGAAGACCAACCAAAGGAATGTTCCCAGCCAGAATAATACCAACGGTTTTAGAATTTGTATTATCAAAATTATATGGTGCTAGCCATTTATCAAGATTTTCTTCAGTTAAAGCTTTACTCCAGCCTTCTAAATTGAATAAAATATTTTCTGGGGTAAACCAGCCGTTATAATGAATGGCACGTTCTATTTGTTCTTTAAAACCTTTAAAGATATCAGCATTATTTCTAACATCGCTATTTGGTTCTATCCCATCTCTTCTAAATTGGTTTAAAAATTTCCCTAATTCTAAAAAATGTGATTTTCGCTCTTGGATTGTCATAAGGCTTATTTGGTTATGAATTGTTTTGGGTTTAAATTTGTGCTGGCGAAATTAAAAGTTATAGATTTAAAATCGTCTACAAATCAGTGAAAAATTGAATCCAAATCACTGTTGATTTATTGATTACAATTTAAAAATAAAATAGCAATGGCAATTATAATAACAGATGAATGTATAAATTGTGGTGCTTGTGAGCCGGAGTGTCCAAATACCGCAATTTACGAGGGCGCAGATGACTGGAGATATGCAGACGGTACAGACCTAGAGGGGAATGTTGTTTTACCTAACGGTAAAAAAGCAGATGCCAATGAAGCGCAGGAGCCAATTAGCGATGAGATCTACTACATAGTACCAGATAAGTGTACAGAATGCCAAGGATTTCATGAAGAACCACAATGTGCAGCCGTATGTCCTGTAGATTGTTGTGTTCCAGATGATAGTCATGTAGAAACGGTAGAAGAGCTCTTAGGGAAACAACGTTTTATGCACGAAGAGTAACTTTGTCTTTCAATATCTTTAAATAACAAACCCCGCAGTTTTGCGGGGTTTGTTATTTAAAGCCTAATCTTTTTTTAATTGCCGCTGAATTTTCTCTATTGCATTCTGGATAGATTTTTCAGGTTCTATAATATTGTTATTTCCCCAAAAATTTTCATCTGCAAAGCCTGAGATATCATCTAACATTATTACTGAAGGTCTTATAAAGTCTTGACTCACTTTAGGATCTTCATTTCCATAAGCTTCCCAATTAGTAACCACCATTTCACTGTTTAAGGTATAGCGAGAATTAAAGAGTTTTTTATCCCAATTCACTTTAAACTCGAGAAGCGCATTTCCATATCCGTAATACCATTTTCCACCGCTTTGCAAATAATCTATTTGGTAATTTACATCTATTGGATAGACCGTTGCATTATTAGGTTTTCTTTTTACAAACATCTTTGCGGCAGATTCTTTATCATCTACATTTAATTTATAAGATGCTTTTAGCAAAGATTGTGTTTCAACATCTATAAAAAGTTTACCATAATACCACGGAAGCAATTTATCGACTTCTTCAAAATCTACCACATAAACGTATCTATTATTTAATTTTGTAGGCTGATCGAATTTGAATTTATACTCACTGATATTTTCAGTATTGAACACAAAATCAGAATATTTCATTAGATCAATATAAAGCGTATTAAATGGTCCGCCTCTTAATTTTATAGCCAAGGTATCTAATCTATCATAATCGGTGCTTTTTCTTGCTTTATAAATTGAAACCAGATCTTTCTTTTTAGAACTATTTGGTTGTTTATAAATATTTATAACCGCTTCAGATAGCGATGCATTTTTTCTTCTTTTTTTAATTGTTTCTCTGTAAAAAGCAGTCATTTTAGTTGGCTGCTCAAAATAATTAGTTCCTTTTTTTTCTAGCATTGTAGAAACCAATGCCTGGGCATCTTTTGCTGTAAATATGCTCACTTCAGAAAGTTCTTCTATAGTTTCATTTAGGCTTATAGTGGTAAAATCTTTATTAAAAGAATTAAGTGAAATGCTTTTGCTCTGGTAACCTAAAAAAGTCACTTTAACATTAGAATTTATAAGGTCTGAAGGTATCTTTAAAGAAAATTCTCCTTCACTATTAGTAACTGTAGAAATATTGCTTCCTTCTACAGTGAGCTGTGCAGAGCTAATGGCATCTCCAGTTCTAGCATCTACAACTTCTCCTTTGAAATCTAGATGTTGTAAATTAGCAGAATTCCTATTTTGCTGAAATATATAGGAGAAAGTTGAAAGTGGAACTAATGATAGTATCAATAACAAAATTATTAGTATAGTAGAATTTTTTACTGGTATTCGAGATTTTGTTTTCATAGCAAATAATTTAATTGCAAATCAAAATAGATCGCTATCTAAGATATTGAATTTTTTATAATTTAGTTTAACCTAGTAATGGTTTATAATTTATGAACGAGTTGAGGATATAAATTTTATCACTAATTGTTATTAGAATCCGGATTTTCAATATCTAATAATTAATGAAATTAATTTTCACCCGTGGAAACAAGCCAGAAAATAAATTATAAAGCCTGTAGTTCTAAGGAAGAATTATTAGGGATTTTGCAGTTACAGAAAAGCAATCTATTTAGTTCTCTTTCTCCTGAAGAAAGTGAGAAGGAGGGCTTTTTAACCTGTGAGCATAATTATGAGCTTTTAAAAAAGTGGAATAATGCTGCGGCACATATTATTGCGGTTCAAAATGACTCAATAATAGGATATTTGCTTACCATGACTTCTGAAGCTTCAGAAGATATGCTAATTTTAAAATCGATGTTCCAAATATTCAATGAAGTAGAATATCTAGGAAAACCCATTTCGATGTATAATTATTTAGTGGTTGGCCAAGTGTGTATAGCAAAAGGATATAGAGGCCAAGGGGTATTGTATAAACTATATAAACTTTATTTAAGCAGATATAAAAACAATTTTGATTTTGCTATTACTGAAATAGCTGTGAGAAATAAACGTTCCCTGCAGGCGCATATAAAAAATGGCTTTCAAGAAATATTTAAATATAAATCAGCGGAAGGTGAGGAGTGGTGTATTGTTATTTTGGATTGGAACAAAAAAAATAGGAGAGATTAAATCTATCCTATCCTTTATAGAAATTAGTTACTCCTTATTTCTTTACAAATCTTTTAACCGCAACTTGTCTCTGGTTTGCTTCAACAACTAATATATAAGTTCCTTTTGCTAACGCAGTTACATCTATTTGGGCAGAATGATCTGGCGTTTCAAAATGACCAGTTACCAATAGCTCACCGGTACTTGTGTAAATGGAGAATGCTCTTAATACGTAATGGTCACTAGAAATATTTACAAAGTCTGCAGTTGGGTTAGGATATAGCTGCATACGTATTTTATCTGCACTATTATGTCCGGGTCCTTGATTTAGAAAACCCGGTTCATGTATGTTAAATCCAGGTTCGTGAATAAGAAAACCCGGTTCATGCCCTTCGATACCTGGTTCATGTATTTGAATACCCGGTTCGTGAATTTGCACAGCTACATCGGTAATAACTGTTTGAGCGCTTAAAGAATAAACTCCAACTAAGCTAAAGGCTGTAGATAAGAGAAAGGATTTAAGTAGTTTTTTTTTCATAATGCTTGATTTTTGATTTGGTTAATCGAAAATAATTTGGTTTTATATTAAATGTAAAGTGTTAAAAATAATACAAAAATTTAATAATCTGATAAAAAGTATGATTTAATCGATGAAATACACTCTTCTAGATAAATATTATTCCTTATATGGGTGTTATGTTGTATTATTTTTGAAATTAATTGATTAAGTAGCTTATCCATATGTTGTAATATGATTGCAATTAGCACGTTATAATCTTAATTATCACCTAATAAACTAAGAATGAACAACTATTTTAAGACCTTTCTTATAATTATTTTTATAACTCCCATTTTGGGATTTTGTCAATCTTCCAGCGATAATAAATCAGTAACAGATCTTGTGCTTTATCAACTTAATAAAGAAAGATCTTTACTCAAGGAAAATGTGGATAATAGGATCAAGCTAATGGATGCTAAAATCACCAATCTGGATGAAAGTATTCGAAATACCAGTTCCTCTTCAGAAAAAATTGATAAGTTGGTGGAACGAGTTCAAATTCTGGAAGAGAAACAGCAAGAACTGGATAAGAACGTAATAAGTGTTTACAAATATAATTATAGCTCAGCCGTTTTAAACCTTGCTTCCATGGAACGAGAGATAAAGCCACTCAATCTATTCAACAGTTCCAGAGATTTTTATACCACTTTAGATAAAGTGAGCAATCCTATGAATTATGCCGGTTATGCTGCTTGGTTCAAGGAATTTGAAAAATATATTGAAGAAAATAAGAAAGACGAAGCCAGACTTGATGCTTTGAGTCATATTATACAAGTTACTGGGAATTTAGCTGAAGGAACACCCTTTACTGGAATGTTTGCCGGGAGCTTATTCGAAGGAATAGGAAGTTTTATCAATAGCCTGGGTAAAAAGGACAAAGATCTTAGGGAAAAGAGCATGAAAATGTTCAAGCTAACTACCTCTGTTTCGCAATTCACTCATGATAAAGATCTTATTGAAACTGAGTGGAATGCAATTGCAAAGAGTTTGGACGAATTAAAAGAACTTCAGCAAAAAGCTATGGAAGATAATATTGTAAGCATTTTAGGAATAAATAAAACTGAGTTCAAAAAACGATTTACAGATGAAACTGATGCTAAGAAAAGAACACAATATATCCTAGATATTTCGAAAATTGCTGAAGATAAAATTGTAGATGCTAAAAATAAAAATGGAGAGAACTGGAAGCAATCCTATTACAACCAAATGGTGAGTGTACAAAATCTAAAGATCAGATTTGGAACCATTACTTTTAGAATACTGGAAAATCTGGATAAATACAAAACGCTTATCAATAAATATGAACAAGATGAATTTTTAAAAGACGAAGTTACTCAGTTGGAATTAAAATTGAATTTAGTTAGAAACAGCTTTGAATCTACTTTTAATCCGCAAGATTATATAAGAGCTTCTAATGAAATGTATATAGTTGAATAGAATTTTAAGAAAGCAAAAATTTATATAGATATATTAAATTTATTTCTCAAAGATTATTTTTCGGATAAAGATTTAACTGGCATTATACTTACCTGATAAATTTTCCAATTATAATCTTCTAGGATCTTTAACGCATTTTCTATTTCATGAGTGATATCTGCTCCATGATTTGGTACAATAAAAACTTCTCCAAAATAAACCTGACCTTGCTCTCTAAATCTAACATCGGCTTCTTTTACCCAATCCCAGGAATTAACTTTTGCTTTAATATCTTCTACCAGATCATCATTTTTTTGATTGTCCACATGAACCGGATGTCTATCCATTAAATCTAAAATTGCGGTTTTTAGATTGGTATATCCATCTTTCAATACAGAAAAAGAGATAAAGAGTGCTGCGGCAGAATCTGCCCACCAAAATCCAAATGCTACACCTGTAATTCCAAGCATCGCAGCAAAGGCTGTAGTGTAATCTGCTTTTTGTGTATCGGCATCGGTATAAAGAATTTTGTTATGGAGTTTTTTTGCGAGCGGTAGTTTCTTGTGTCCAATTATTACGGCAGGCAAAGATGCCCAAATCAAGGCCAAAATCATGATCCATCCTAACCAGGTCTGTTTTCCAAAAAGTATAATAGTTCCTATTGTTGGGTGTTCTGCTTTTAAAAGGGAAGTAGCTGAATCTATTAATAAAAAACATCCCATTGCAAATAATGCGACTGCTCCAGCCAGATAAGCGATACTAAAAACACGATGATAACCATAAGGAAACTTGAGATTTGGTTTTTTATAAGCTATTCTGGAGGCTATTAAAAAAGAAATGGCAGGAATTAAACCCATAGCATCTTCTAGCCAAGCCGTTTTCATGGCTTGAGAAGATCCCATTACCAAATACATTAAAATGATGGTAGAAATTAAATAGCCTATGGTTATCCATTCTAATTTTTTTGCTTTTGCAAATTTATTTAAAAGATTTTCAGGTAATTCAAATGCTTCAGGATTTTTCATATTCCAGATTTTGATGAATATATTCTTCTAATTTAACCAGCAATTTGTTTTCGCCTTTAGGTACTAAAAACACGTGTTTCTTATCATAAGGTTTTGAAACTCCCGCCTTTTTAGACCAGACAGTTTTTTTGGTGAATCCACCAATTACCAAATCGATCTCAAATTTTTCAAGTTTTTCTATGAGATAGCTTTCATTTCCCTTTAAATACGAAACTTCTAGATTCTTAGAAGCAGCAAAATTATTTATTATTTCCATTTCGGTTCCTGAAAAAGATTCTGAAGTTGTATTTGTAAAAGGAGGATTATCTATCACCCCAACTCTAAGACCTTCTTTTTTTGCATTTTCCCAACTAGATTTTGGGTCTTTAGGCAGATTACAGGATGTAAAAAGTAATAATATAGAAATAAGAAGTGAAGTAAGTCCAGCAGCTTTGTTTTTCATAGCTAATGTTTATATCTTAAAGTTATAAAAATAAACTGGTTTGTTATAAATGAGATGAGACTTTAGGATTTAATTATAGCTTCGAAAAAAGGTTGGTTTAAGTTCAAAAAAAAAGGCGAGTACCACTGATAATCGCCTTTAAACTTAATATGGAAGTGTTTATTTAGAATTGAATATTCAATTTTGCATAGTAATATGCTCCACCAAATCCCATTTGTACAGAATCCCAATATCCTCCACCTTCACTAAAGTCATCTTGTTGATCTGGGTATACATTGAAAAGGTTGTTACTACCAACATTCAATTTTAGGTTATCACTTATATCGTAACCTAAATTTAAATCGGTAGTGATTTTAGAACTATAAGTATCTGTAGCTGCAGCGATTTGGTTTTCAAAACTTCCATAATCTGCTACGTCTTCAAATGTTTGAAAGTCTAATAATTCCACTTCACTAAATCTATTTAAACCTATAGCCACATTAAACTTGTTAATATCATAATTCAAGTTCAAGATAAACTTGCTATCTGGTGCAGATGCCAGTAAGAATGCCTTATCACGTTCTCCAAAAAATGTTTGCTCATCTAAAGCTCCATTCTTGACATTGGTAATTGTCATATTATTAATATTTCCAGTAAGGCTAGAAGTAAATGTACCTGCTCCTAATTGTGTCTTATGAGAAAGAACAATATCTAATCCATAAGTTTCCGTATCTGCTCCATTTGCAAAAAATTGTGCTGCCTCCACATTTTCTATTTCTGGTGCGTCAAAATTTCCTGTTAGAACTATACGATCTTGAATTTCTATGTAGTATCCGTCAACCGTAGCAGTAAAACTTCCAACATTAGCTGTAAACCCTAAAGAGGCATTGAAGGCAGTTTCTTCTTGTAAAGGTCCAATTCCAAAAGATGCGGTTACAGGACTATTATTAGGAGATAACACAGATTCTAAAGCCTCTCCACCCACAAAATTGGTGAATTTTAAGTTATAATAGATTTGTGCTAAAGATGGTGCTCTAAATCCTGTACTTATTGAACCTCTAAGGTTTACGGCATCTGTAACTTTAAATCTTGCCGCTAATTTCCCATTCAGGGTGCTTCCAAAATCACTATAATCTTCGAATCTTGCAGCAGCAGCTACTAAAAATCTATCTGTAAGTTCAAATTCTGAATCTGCATAAAAAGAAACGTTAGATCTACTTCTGTCAACCTCATTTGCTGGTCCATATCCCGGAAAACCTTGAGAACCTCCTGGTCTTGCAGTTTCTTCTTCATCTATAATAACAGTTGGTTGAACTTGCGTATTAGGATCGGTGATAATTCTACCATCTTCATCAAAAGTTCCATAAGAACCTTCTTCTCCTGCGAAGATCACGAAATTCTCAGTTTTGTATTCGGCTCCAAATGCAAAGTTTACCCCTTCCAAAATATTTTCATAGTACTTGGAGAAATCTAAGTTTATCGTATTCTGACTTAAGCTATGTCCTCCAGCATCAAAATTAGTTGGAGAGTTTTCTTCTAACGAAGCGTTAAGGGTTCCTTTAATGTAATAATGGAAAAAGTTTTTCCCCCAAGTATTACTAACATCGATTTTCCAGCCGCTTTCAGTTTCAGTTCTAAATCCTGCCGCAACTGAATTATCAGTAATTATAGAAGTGATCCTTGGTGTAAAACCATCAGGATAGATACTTGTTATGTTTCTTGCTGTAGGATTATTTCTTGTAAATGCATACGCATCGGTATCTCTGTAATTTCTACCTCCAAAGGCATAAAATTCAGAATTGTCGGTTAATGGTGCGGCTAAGTTTCCGAAGAAATTAAAACCATCTATTGCAGCTTCTCCAAAACCTCTTCTAAAATCAAATCCAGGTCTTAAGGTTTTATTCTTGCTAATATATTCTGTAGTGAAGTTAGCAAATCCTTCCTCTCCAATAGCCACACCATAATTTGCAGTAACTTTTACAGAACCACCATCAAAAGATTTATCGTCTCCAATTTGGTTTCCATCTCTTTCCGTATCTAATCTATTTCCATCGGTATTAGCAGTTCCTTCAGGAAAATCTCCTTCTGCATTGGTGTTGTAGAATCCGTAATTTATATTTCCGGTGAATTTTCCAACTTGATCGTTCAAAACCAAGTTAATTACTCCCGCAATAGCATCAGATCCATATTGTGCAGAGGCACCATCTCTTAAGATCTCAATTCTTTTAATTGCTGAAGCAGGAATTGCATTTAAATCTGTTCCTGTATTTCCTCTTCCTCGTGTTCCAAATATATTAATAAGAGAAGATTGGTGTCTTCTTTTACCATTTATCAAGACCAAGGTTTGATCTGGACCTAAACCCCTTAATGAGGCAGGATCAATATGATCTGCTCCATCAGACCCAGATTGCTTGTTAGCATTGAAAGAAGGTGCTGCATATTGCAACAATTCATTTACTTCAATACGTCCTGTTTGAGTTGTAACAGAACTTACATCTATCACATCTATTGCCACCGGAGTATCTGTTGCAGTACGTTTTGGGCTTCTTGAACCTACCAGTGTAACTTCACCAAGGGATACACCATCTGCTAATTTCACGTTAATGGTTGATCTATTATTAACCGCTTCCTCCGTTGGCTCAAAACCAACATAGCTAAATACTAAAGTTGCAGTTCCATTCACTGAGATGGCATAATTCCCATCAAAATCTGTGGTGGTTCCATTTTCAGTATTTTTTTCGAAAACGTTTACACCTGGCAGTGGCACGCCGGAATCATCTGTTACAGTTCCTGTAACCTGTTGTGCCATGAGAAACTCTGGGGCACATAAAAGGATAAATATGACTAAAATTTTCTTCATAGTATTAATTTACTTGAAAGGTTAGTAATAAAATTGTTTAAATTTAAAATATAACTGAATAATAATTGTTAAATACCTTGAATTTAGTGACTTTTTTCAATTTAAAACAAGAATAACGAAATTTATAATCAGATAAAAAAATTAAGCATTAGGATTTGCTAAATATTTAATTAAAGAGATTCTAAAAATAAAGAAAAGCACTATGCTATTAATAAGTTAGCACAAGTTAATTCTTTGGCAAGCACACACTTTAAACTTAAGAGATTAAAACCTATCTTTGCAGCCGCAAAAACATAGCATTAAATTATATTTTATGAAAGCCGGAATTGTAGGATTACCTAATGTTGGAAAATCGACGCTCTTTAATTGTTTATCTAACGCAAAAGCACAAAGTGCTAATTTCCCATTTTGTACCATAGAACCTAATATAGGGGTGGTAAATGTTCCGGATATGCGTTTACAGAAATTAGAAAGCTTAGTAAATCCAGAGCGTGTGCTTCCAGCTACGGTAGATATTGTAGATATTGCAGGGCTTGTGAAAGGAGCAAGTAAAGGGGAAGGCTTAGGAAATCAATTTTTGGGAAATATTCGTGAAACAGATGCTATACTGCATGTTTTGCGTTGTTTTCAAGATGATAACATAGTTCACGTAGATGGTTCTGTAGATCCTGTTAGAGATAAAGAAACCATTGATATGGAACTTCAGCTAAAAGATCTTGAGACTATAGATAAAAAATTGGATAAAGTTAAGCGTGCTTCAAAAATTGGAAATAAGGAAGCTCAAAAAGAAGAGGCAGCTTTACTAAAAGTAAAAGCAGGCCTAGAAGCTGGAAGATCTGTACGTGCTTTAACCGAACTTACGGAATCTGAAAGAGAAGAATTCATCAATAATTTGCAACTTATTACAGATAAACCTGTAATGTATATATGCAATGTAGATGAAAAAGCTGCAGTTTCAGGAAACGACTTTGTGAATAAAGTGAAGGCAGCAGTAAGGGACGAAAATGCTGAGGTATTAGTACTTGCTGTTGGCACTGAAGCTGATATTACAGAGCTAGATGATTACGAAGAAAGAAAAATGTTCCTTCAGGATATCGGTTTAGACGAGCCGGGATCTGCCAAACTTATACGCGGCGCCTATAGACTTCTTAACTTGCAAACCTATTTTACGGCGGGAGTTAAAGAAGTGAGAGCTTGGACAATTCCTGTTGGATCTAGCGCGCCTCAAGCTGCTGGTGTTATTCATACCGATTTTGAAAAAGGTTTTATTCGTGCTGAAGTAATTGCCTATGAAGATTTTGTTTCTTTAGGAAGTGAAGCTAAAGTGAAAGAAGCAGGTAAAATGAAGGTGGAAGGAAAAGAATATATAGTTAAAGATGGAGATGTAATGCATTTTAGATTTAACGTGTAAATAGTTTTTATATATTAATTCAGAAAATCAATCTTGCAGCAATGTGAGATTTTTCTATTTTTAGATGATTAGCAGATGAAGTTTTTTAGAACTTAAAAATCTTCAAAAAATATAAATTCTAATAGTATTAAAATATTCTTAATTTCTTTGTTAATTACTTTGTTGGATACCTGTTTTAATTTTTTACCGTAAACCTTATATTAGCGACTAAACGGCACAACCTATTTATGATCGAAGAAACCAAGTATACCGAAGATAATATTCGTTCCCTAGACTGGAAGGAGCACATAAGAATGCGCCCCGGAATGTATATTGGTAAACTTGGGGATGGTTCCACCGCAGATGATGGTATTTACATACTTCTTAAAGAGGTTTTAGATAATAGTATAGATGAATTTGTGATGGGTACGGGTAAGACCATTGAGATATCTGTACAAAACCAGCGGGTTATAGTTCGGGATTATGGTCGTGGAATTCCGCTTGGAAAAGTTGTAGATGTAGTTTCTAAAATGAATACCGGAGGGAAGTATGATTCTCGGGCTTTCAAGAAATCTGTAGGATTAAATGGAGTTGGAACCAAAGCCGTTAACGCTTTATCTTCTAATTTTAAAGTAGAATCTACTAGAGATGGAAAATCTAAATCGGCGGAATTTGAGCAAGGAAATTTAATAAATGAAGAGGAATTAGAAGAAACTTCCAGACGTCGAGGAACTAAAGTTTCCTTTACTCCAGACGAATCTATATTCAAAAACTTTAAATATCGTAATGAGTATATCGAAAAGATGCTCAAGAATTATGTGTATTTAAATCCGGGACTCACTATATTATTTAATGGAGAAAAATTTTATTCAGAAAATGGATTAAAGGATTTGCTTGGAGATAGTATTAGTGAAGACGATCAATTATATCCAATTATTCACCTTCGGGGTGAAGATATTGAACTAGCGCTAACTCATAGTAAAACTCAATACTCAGAGGAATATCATTCCTTTGTAAATGGTCAAAATACGTCTCAGGGAGGAACCCATTTAGCAGCTTACAGGGAATCTTTGGTGAAAACTATCAGGGAATTCTTCGGAAAGAATTATGAATCTTCAGATATTAGAAAGTCTGTAGTCTCAGCAATTAGCATCAAGGTAATGGAACCTATCTTTGAAAGTCAGACCAAAACCAAATTAGGTTCTACAGATATGGGAGGAGATCTTCCAACGGTAAGAACACACATTAACGATTTTCTAAAAAAATACCTGGATAACTATCTTCACAAAAATCCAGAAACTGCAGAAAAGTTGCAAAGAAAGATCTTGCAAGCGGAAAGAGAGCGAAAGGAATTATCCGGAATTAGAAAGCTTGCAAAGGACAGAGCGAAAAAGTCTAGTGTACACAATAAAAAGCTTCGTGACTGTAGGATCCATTTAGGAGACAGCAAAAAGGAACGTTATTTAGAATCTACCTTATTTATAACCGAGGGAGATTCTGCGAGTGGTAGTATTACAAAATCCAGAGATGTAAATACGCAGGCGGTTTTCAGTTTAAAAGGAAAACCTTTGAATAGTTACGGACTTACTAAAAAGATAGTATATGAGAATGAAGAATTCAATTTATTGCAGGCAGCTTTAAATATAGAAGAATCTATAGAAGATCTTAGATATAACAATATCGTAATTGCAACCGATGCCGATGTAGATGGAATGCACATTAGATTGTTATTGATCACTTTTTTCCTTCAGTTCTTTCCAGAACTTATCAAAGAAAATCATTTGTATATCTTGCAAACACCCTTATTTAGGGTTAGAAATAAAAAGGAAACTGTTTATTGTTATAGTCAGCTAGAAAAACAAATGGCTATGGAAAAACTTAGCGGAAAGGTGGAAATAACACGATTTAAAGGGCTCGGGGAGATCTCTCCCGATGAATTTAAACATTTTATAGGCGATAATATTAGATTAGATCCTGTGATGTTGGACAAAGAGATGTCTATTGAAGAATTGCTTAGTTTTTATATGGGTAAGAATACGCCAGATAGGCAAGAGTTTATTATAGATAATCTTAAAGTTGAACTTGATTTGATAGAAGAATAGCCTATGAGGTTTAAAAATACTAACGAAATTAAAATTGTTCCTTCTATTTATATGATCATCGTGGCGGCTTTCGTTACAAACATATTTGTGAATTTAGAATTAATGGCTTCAGACAATCAAACTGAAGTTTCTTGGAATCATTTTCTACCAAATATTATTTTAATCGTTTTCGGAATATATTTTCATAGAATAGCGCAGTTGTTTGAATTCGACAGCGATGGAGAAACCCTGAATTTTAAGAATAATGGAGTTTTCTTTTCAAAATTTATGGAATATCGTGTGAAGAGAGCCGAATTTCCGAAGGGAAAACTTATAGATTTCAGCATTTTAGATCTTGGCATTTTTTCCAGCCTTAAAATTATAATTCAGAGTAAAAGAAAAAAGGGTCCCAGAACATATACCTTCAATATTACATTTTTGAGTAGGAAAAAGAAAAGAGGAATGAAAGAATCTTTAAGAAAAGTAGTTGAAAAAAATAAAGTTACCACTTAATGGATTTAGAAAATCAAGATGATTTGCAGGAAGCTGCTTCAGAAGAATTGGAGCAGTCTAAAGAAAAACTTATTCGTGTTACAGGAATGTACAAGGATTGGTTTCTTGATTATGCCTCTTACGTAATATTAGAACGTGCCGTTCCAGCTGTAGAAGATGGTTTTAAACCTGTGCAGCGAAGGATCATGCATTCTATGAAGGATTTGGATGATGGTAGGTACAATAAAGTTGCAAATATAGTTGGCCATACCATGCAGTATCACCCTCACGGGGATGCGAGTATTGGAGATGCTATGGTGCAGGTGGGTCAAAAAGAGCTGCTTATAGATATGCAAGGAAACTGGGGAAATGTTTTCACCGGGGATCGAGCAGCAGCACCCAGATATATAGAAGCAAGATTATCCAAATTTGCTTTAGAAGTTGTTTATAATCCTAAAATAACCAATTGGCAGCTATCTTATGATGGAAGAAAAAAAGAACCCATAAATCTTCCTGTTCGTTTTCCTTTGTTATTAGCTCAAGGAGCTGAAGGTATTGCTGTTGGTTTAAGCACCAGAATACTTCCGCATAATTTTAACGAACTTATAGATGCCTCTATAAAGCATTTAAAAGGGAAGAGCTTTAAATTATTTCCAGATTTTCCAACTGGTGGAGAAGCAGATGTTTCTAACTATAACGACGGAATGCGTGGAGGTAGAGTTCGGGTTAGAGCTAAGATCTCGCAATACGATAAAAATACGCTGGCAATAACCGAGATTCCTTTCGGGACAACAACAACAACTTTAATCGAGTCTATATTAAAGGCGAACGATAAGGGAAAGATAAAAATTAAAAAGATCGAAGATAACACTGCAGAGCATGTGGAGATTTTGATCTATTTGCCACCCAATGTTTCCCCAGATAAATCTATTGATGCACTTTATGCTTTTACCACCTGTGAGAATTCAATATCTCCATTAGGATGTGTAATTATAGATAACAAACCCATATTTCTGGGAGTGACGGAAATGTTGAAGCGTTCTACAGACCATACTTTAGCGTTGTTGAAAAGTGATCTCGAGATAAGGTTAGATGAATTTGAAGAACAATGGCATTTTGCTTCTCTAGAGCGAATTTTCATAGAAAATCGGGTCTACCGTGATATTGAAGAGGAAGAAACCTGGGAAGGAGTTATAAGAGCTATTGACGATGGTTTAAAGCCACATATTACTCATTTAAGGCGCGCGGTAACAGAAGAGGACATTACCCGTTTAACTGAGATAAGGATTAAAAGAATCTCTAAATTCGATATTGATAAAGCGCAGCAAAAGATTGATTCACTGGAAGATGAGATAGCTCAAGTAAAGCATCACTTAGAGCATCTAGTAGATTTTGCAATCGCTTATTTTGCAAGATTGAAAAAAGAATATGGTGAAGGTAAAGAGCGCCAAACCGAGCTTAAACTTTTTGAAGATATTGAGGCTTCTAAAGTGGCTATGCACAATACCAAGCTATATGTGAATAGGAAAGAAGGTTTTATAGGGACTTCTTTAAAGAAGGATGAGTTTGTAGCCGATTGTTCCGATATAGATGATATAATTTGTTTTACCGAAGATGGGAAAATGATGGTGACAAAGGTAGATGCTAAAACCTTTATTGGAAAAGACATTATTCATGTTGCAGTATTTAAAAAGAAGGATAAGCGTACCATCTACAATATGATTTATAGAGACGGCAAAGGTGGTTCCTCTTATATTAAACGTTTTTCTGTTACTTCCATAACTAGAGATAGAGAATATCCTGCAACCCAAGATAAAAAGGATTCCAAAGTGCTATATTTTTCTGCGAATCCAAATGGAGAGGCAGAAGTAGTTACGGTTTATCTAAGACAAGTGGGAAGCATTAAAAAGCTGAAATTTGAAGTAGATTTTGCAGATATGGCTATTAAAGGCCGAAATGTGAAAGGAAATATCGTTACCAAATATGCAGTTAAAAAGATCGAATTGAAGGAAGAAGGAGTTTCTACCTTGAAACCTAGAAGAATCTGGTTTGATGATAGCGTAAAACGATTGAATGTAGATGAGCGGGGAGAATTGCTAGGCGAATTTAAAGGTGACGATAGATTGTTGATTGTAACTCAAGATGGTACTGCCAAAACAATAAAGCCTGAGCTTACAACCAGATTTGATGACGAATTGATAGTTCTTGAAAAATGGGTTCCTATTAAACCAATTTCGGTCATCTATTGGGAAGCCGAAAAAGAACGTTACTACGTGAAGCGCTTCTTAATGGAAAACGAAGAAAAGGAAGAACAATTTATAGGCGAGCATGAAAAGTCCTATTTAGAACTTGTATCTACAGATTATATTCCTCAGGTTGAACTAATTTTTGCAAAATTGAGAGGAAAAGAACCTAGACCAAATCAAATAATAAATATTGAAGAGTTTATTTCGGTAAAAGGTGTTAAGGCTCTTGGAAATCAGTTAACTACAGATAAAGTTAAACAGATAAATTTATTAGACCCTATTGCTTTTTTTGCTCAAGAAGTTGAGCTGGAAGACTTGGAAGTAGAAGACGAGGAAGTTGTAAATTCTATACATAGCAAATCAATAATTATATCTGAAAGTGAGCTGAAGGAGAAGAAAAAGAATGATGAAAGTCAGACTAAATTATTTGATGAATAATGGGGATTTTTAAGGAGTTCAAAGAATTTGCCGTAAAAGGCAATATGATGGATATGGCGGTGGGTATCATAATTGGTACCGCCTTCAATAAAGTGGTAGATGTTTTGGTAAAACAGGTTGTTTTGCCGCCACTTTCGTTGATCACCGATGGGATTAATTTTGCAGACAGAAGGATTATCTTACGGGATGGAATTGATGCAAGTACACCGGGAGCAGTAGAAGTAATAGAAATAGCTATTGGTTACGGAGCTTTCATTGAAGTTCTTTTAGATTTCATGATCATTGGTTTCACCATATTTTTAGTGGTTAAATTCATGAATCGTTTCCGAAGAAAAGCCCAGGATCCCAAAGATAAGACAGTGGAAACTCCAAAGGAAATTCAGTTACTTTCAGATCTTGCGGAACTAATGCAAGAACAGAATGAGCTTCTTAAAAACAGCAAAAGAGGGGCTTAATCAGCTACTTTACGGACAGTTCCCTTTTTTTTCTTAGGGTCGCCTACTAAGCCATATTCAAAGACGTAAGAGTCTTTATTTGTCGTAAGTATCTTAATATGCAATGGTTTTTTCTCGGCCATATTCTTAGGATGGAGATTGGTTATCACATATTCACAATCGTTTATCCAACGAACAGATGAAGTGTCTGTCTGCCCTAAAAAAGTATCTATTTCCAAATCCTCACTACGTTTAAAGGAAGAAGTTACTAATTCTCCATTCAAATACGTCTCAAATTCAAATGTACCGGTGTGAAATTGTTTGCAATCCTTTTCGGGGAAATAGCAGGAGTAAATTGTGAAGAGAATAAAAATACCAAGCATTAATTGTTTCATCTTGCAAAATAATGACAATAATGCCAGAATATCAATTTTCAAAGGATTCAAAAGTACCATCTTCATAAAATAAAACCACTCTTTTTATAGTTTTAGCTGAAGAACTGGAAAATTTAACCTCCTTTTCAGGTTGGTTTAACTTTGGTTCTTCTTTCTCTGAGAACAAATCTAATTTTTTTTCTGATTTTTCAGCAACTTTTGCTGGTGCAGGATTGGAAGTTTGTTCCGATTTAGGGAATCTTCCCTTTCCGTTAAGTAACCAATACAATTCAACTTCAGAATAATTCTCTACAATTTTTAATACAAAATCTAAGCTGGGTTTATTTCTACCCGACAAGATATGAGAGATGGAAGAGCGTCCAACTTGTATCTTATCTGCAAAAGTTGCAGCGGAAATATCATAAAAATCTAGTATTATTTGAAGCCTTTTTGAAAACTCATTACTGTTTACCATTGTAATTTATATGACTAGATAAGTTGTTTACAAATGTAAAACAAAGTAGGGATAATAACAAGTTACAATTGTAAATTAGTTATATTTTATGTAACTAATTGTTTAAATAATCGATTGTAACTAACTAAAAATAAATTAATTGAATACTAAAATAGTAACACTTGGAAATTCTCCTATTTCGATTTGGGATGTTGTCTTAGTAATGTTTACATATGTAAACAGAGTTGATTTAAATTGGTGTTTACAATTGTAAATTATTGATTATTTACTTTTGTAAACATGACTAAGAACATATCTACGTACTACGCAATTTTAAACCACTACTCTAAATTCAAGGAGACAACTCTTACAGGGAGATATATTACAACAGATCATATTATGCCCTTGCTTAAAAATTTGGAGGATAAGTTTGAGTTAAACATAATTGGCCAATCTAGTTTGAAAGAATCTATTTATTCTATTCAATTAGGATCTGGAAAAACAAAAATTTTAATGTGGTCTCAAATGCATGGAAATGAATCTACCACCACAAAAGCGGTATTCGATCTTTTAAATGCGTTCTACAATTCAAATGAAGATTCATTTTTAAATGACATCTTAAATAGTTGCCGTCTTTATATTATTCCCATTTTAAATCCTGACGGAGCAAAAGCTTATACAAGAGTAAATGCAAATGAAATAGACCTTAATAGGGATGCTAAAGATCTAACGGAAGTTGAAAGTAAATTATTAAGAAAAGTCTTTGATGAATTTAAACCTGACTTTTGTTTTAATTTACATGATCAGCGAAGTATTTTTAGTGCTGGAAATGCTGAATTTCCCGCCACGCTATCTTTTTTAACTCCATCTATGGATCCCGAGAGGAGCATTACGCCTTCTAGAGAGATCTCCATGAAGGTTATTGCAGCTATAAGTAAAGACCTTTACGAAATAATTCCAAATAGAATTGGCAGGTATGACGATGGTTATAATCCTAATTGTACGGGAGATACTTTTCAAAGCTTGGAAGTTCCAACTATTTTGTTTGAAGCCGGGCATAATGATTTTGATTATCAGCGGGAAAAAACCAGAGAATATGTATTTGCTGCATTATTATCTGGATTATTCGCTATTTCTTCTAAGTCTTATCAACTTCATTCTATTTCAGAATATTTTAATATCCCTCAAAACGAAAAGCTGTTTTATGATGTTATTTTACGAAATGCCATTGTAAATAATGAAAATGTAGATGTTGCAATTCAATATCAAGAGATTTTAAAAGATGGAAAGATTATTTTTCAGGGAATTGTAGAAAATATTGCCCCTAATTTGGCGTTCTATGCACATCGAGAAATCGATTGTAAACAAAATTCCGTAACTCTTCGCGATCAAACACCAATTGCCGAAAACGATATAGTAGACAAAATTCTTTGCAAAAATGAGATTTTAATAATAAATTATGAAAAAAATTGAAAATAATTGCTAATAGTTTGGTTAGTTTGTATTAATTTTGTATTTCATTAAAAGACATTAAGAATTATGGCAAAATATAAATTAGACGAAACCGATCATCAAATTCTGGATATGTTAATCGAGAATACTCGTACTCCGTTTACAGATATTGCTAAAAAATTGAATATTTCTGCTGGTACGGTGCATGTTAGAGTGAAAAAGATGGAAGAAGCGCAAATAATTTTGGGTTCAACCCTAACCTTAAATTATGAAAAATTAGGATATGCGTTTATTGCTTATGTTGGGATATTCCTTAAAAATACCTCACAAACTAAATTTGTTTTAGAAAGAATAAATGATATTCCTTTTGTAACTGTTGCTCATGTAACTACTGGTAAATTTAACGTTTTCTGTAAGATAAGAGCTAAAAACACACAACACGCTAAAGATATCATCTTTCAATTAGACGATATTGAAGGTGTTTATAGAACTGAGACTATGATCTCTTTAGAAGAAAGTATGAACGATAAAAAACGTTTAATGCATTCTATCTTCAAGGAAATATAGTAATTTAAATAATCATTTTAAAAACCCTTTGGACTTAATAGCTCTAAAGGGTTTTTTTATAACTTCGCTTTTTTAACTAAATAATCCATCATGAATATTTTTAAACCTACTGAGGCAGAATATCATCCGTTTTATAAAAATTATATAGATCAGCTTCCAAATGAAGATCTTATAACAATCCTTAAAGATTTAAAGAAGGAATTTGTTGAGTTTTTAAATTCTTTAAAAAAAGAATATCTTACTCATAGCTACGCAGATGGAAAATGGACAGTAGCTCAATCTTTACAACACTTAATAGATACGGAAAGAATATTCCAGTATCGAGCATTAACTTTAGCTAGACAAGATCTAACACCGCTTGCTGGATTCGATCAGGATGCGTATGTGCCAGTTTCCAAAGCTGAAAAAAGGACCATACCCAGTTTTATAAATGAATTTGAAGCGGTAAGAAACGCAGGAATCGCGCTTTTTGAAAGTTTTGATGAAGAAATGTTAAGTAAAGTAGGGGAAGCTAGTAAATCTCATTTGAGCCCGCGTGCTGCTGGTTTTATTACTGCAGGGCATCAAAAACACCATTTGGTATTATTTAAATCCCATTATGGATTATGAAAAAACTGAAGACCTTTTGGAAACTTTTGAAAAAGGCATACGTAAGTTGGAATGGTAACGATCCGTGGGCAAGAAGTGCCATTATTGCGTATTATACCCTATTTTCATTACCATCTTTACTTATAATTGTAGTAAGCATTGCAGGCTATTTTTTTGGAAGAGAGGCCGTGCAAGGTAGGATTACTGGCCAAATAGAGGAATTTATTGGTAAGGATTCGGCAAACATTGTAGAAGATATGATAAGCAATGCTGCCTTGAGCAGTAATTCTACTTTTGCGGTTATTTTTGGGGTATCAATGCTAATTTTTGGAGCTACAGGAGTGTTTTTTCAGCTCAAAAAAGCGATGAATAATATCTGGAATGTAGCTGAAAAGAAGGATACTTATTTTAGAATGTTCATGGATCGCGTAGTTTCCTTTGGGATGATTTTAGTTATAGGATTTCTAATGCTTTTGGGATTAATTGTTTCTGCAATCATTAGAATGTTAAGCGATTATATAAAAAAATATGCTCCTGCTATAACTGATCTAGGTTTAGAAATCGTGAATTCACTTCTTTCTCTTGTATTTATTACCTTACTTTTTGCTTCTATATTTAAATTACTGCCAGATATCAAGATTAGATGGAAAGTTACTATTTATGGCGCAGCCTTAACAACCATACTCTTCTTAATAGGAGAATATCTTATTGGAATCTATTTTGGTAGAACAGATCCGGCTTCAGTTTATGGAGGAGCTTCCTCTATGGTTCTCATTTTATTATGGGTAAATTATACTTGCTTAATTATGTTCTTTGGAGCAGAGTTTACTGTTCAATATGCACAGCATATAAAGGAAAAAGTGACTCCTACAGAATTTGGTGAGTCTGCAATTCACCAAGAATTAGAAAAATTAGAAGAGAGAAAACAAAAATTAAAGGAAGACGATAAAATTATGAAGGATTTGGAATCTAATTCTCCTAACACCGATTAATATTTGAACCCTTGGATTAGCAAAGGTTTAACGTAATCCTTTTATCTTTTATAAACTCCTTAATATAGATTAAGAAGCTTGAATGGTATCTTCATTATAATTGAAAGTTTAATACTAAAACCAACAATTATGAAAAAGAGAATAGCCATTTTGGCAACAGATGGATTTGAAGAAAGTGAATTGAAATCGCCTAAAGAAGCGATGGAAAAGGAAGGATTTGACGTTGATATAGTTAGTTTAAATTCTGGTAAAATAAAAGCTTGGGCAGATGGAAATTGGTCTAAAGAATATAATGTAGATAAAACTTTAAGCGAAGTTAGCGCGCAAGATTACAATGCCTTGGTTTTACAGGTGGAGTAATCAATCCGGATAAATTGAGAAGAGAGAAAACAGCAGTAACATTTGTAAAGGACTTTTTTAAACAAAAGAAACCAGTTGCTGCAATATGCCATGGACCATGGACACTTATTGAAGCCGAAGTGGTGAAAGGTAGAAAAATGACTTCTTTTCCATCTTTACGTAAAGATTTGGAAAATGCCGGAGCAAATTGGGTAGATGAAGAAGTAGTGGTAGATGAAGCCTTAGTAACTAGCAGAAATCCAAATGATCTTCCAGCATTCAATGCAAAATTGATAGAAGAGATTAAAGAAGGTAAACACGAACAACAGCATGCCTAATTTTAAAATAAGGTAAATAAAAAAGCGGTCTGTAATAATTATAGACCGCTTTTTTATTTCTAAGTATTATTTATCCTGATCGTCATCATCATCTTCTTCATCTCCAGTATTCTTTTCTGGGATCTCAACGATTGGTTCGTTAAAGTCGGCATCATCATAATCATCTTCGTCGTAATTTGCCATTGTATTCTCTAATCTTGTACTTACTTTTACCAGATATATAGAATCTTCTGTGCGCACCTCTACGGCTTCTACAGTTTCATTCTTGGCATTTTTGAATGAGATCACCTGATCATCATCATAACCATCGGGATATTTTTCTACCAACAGGCTTAAGATCTCAGGAGTTAACTTTTTGTAATCTACAATGACTCTTTTCATAACTATGATTTGATGATGCAATTATAATAAAATTAGCATTATTTACAAGCGTTCCAATTAATTTTAAATTAATTTTCACGATAATAATCCAAGGCCTTTATTAACAGTTCATTTGAGACCACAACATCAATTTTTGGTTCCCCAAAATCATGTAAAAGAACAAAATTTATGTTGCCATGCGAGTTCTTTTTGTCGAATTTAAGCAAGTCAAGTACAGTTTTATAATCCTTGTTGTCAAGATCTATCTTAGAAAAGATAGCATTGATGCTTTTGGTAACTTTTTCTAATTTCTCTAAAGGGAAGTTACATATTTTATTGGAAAGAAAAGTAGCCATTATCATTCCTGCAGCAACCGCTTCACCGTGTAATAAATTTACCTTATTTGGGTTAGCTAAAAAATAAGATTCTATGGCATGACCCAAGGTGTGCCCATAATTTAAAGTTTTCCTTATCCCTTGCTCGGTGGGATCTTCGGTAACAATTTTAGATTTTATTTGAATAGATTCCAAAATAAGTCCATCCAGATCTTCCAGATCTAAAGCTTCTAAATTCGTTGCTTTGTTCCAATAAGTTTCACTGGCAATAAGTCCATGTTTCAAGATCTCTGCAAGACCGCTTCTCATTTCATTGGCTGGAAGCGTACCTAAATAATAGGAGTCTATTAAAACCATTTCTGGCTGATTTATCACTCCAATTTGGTTCTTTAAATTCCCTAGATCTACTCCGCATTTTCCACCAACCGAGGCATCTACCATCGCTAATAAACTTGTTGGCACATTTATATAAGTAATACCTCTTTTAAAAGTACTCGCAACAAATCCACCAAGATCTGTAACAACGCCACCGCCTAGATTAATTAAGAGACTTTTTCTATCTGCCTTCAATTCAGAAAGGCTGCTCCAAATCCCAGAACAGGTCTCAATATTCTTATGCTCTTCGCCAGCCTCCATTTCAATTACTTCAATTGTAGCAGTGGTTTCTAGCTTCTGAAGAAAATAATTCAAGCAATGATCATGCGTATTGCTGTCCACCAAAATGAATAAAATAGAAGGATTATTTTCAGCTAGAAAATCAATTAATTTTGAATATCCATTTTCTGCATAATAAATAGCAGCTTGGGTGGCTAAAACAGTCATATTTAGAGAGGTTTTGTTTGATCTAACAGATATCGAAAATAAGCAGAAAATAATTAAATATTCCTAACTCAATAATTATATTTGTCGCATTAATATTTACAGATGATCACACAAAAAATCTTTAACGATACAGAAACTGCTTTTAAATTAAAATCTACCGAAGATTTAAATAGGGCGTTGTTCCTTTTTGGCATGATTAACAGACCTACTTTAGTAAAAATAGGCACTTATCTCACCAATATTTCTCTAAAATTGCATTTACCTGTTGAAGGACTTATAAAGAGCACCATTTTTAAACAATTTAGTGGCGGTGAAACTATGGAAGCCTGCATGAAGGTTATCAATAAAATGTATACCAAAAAGCTTCATAGCATTCTGGATTATTCTGTTGAAGGTAAAGAAGAGGAAACACAGTTTGATGCTGCCATGAAAAAGAAGATTAGTATCATAGAATTTGCCGCATCGAAAAAGGAATTGCCGTATGCTGTTTTTAAACCAACTGGAATTGGAAGATTTGAGATATGGGAAAAAGTTTCTGCAAAATCGATTCTCACCGAAGAAGAAAAACAGGAGTGGGAAAGAGTTAAAAATAGAGTAGATCTAATTTGCGCCTCGGCTTTTAAAAATAACATTGGCGTACTTGCCGATGGAGAAGAGACATGGATGCAAGATGCAGCAGATGATCTTATGGTAGAGATGATGCAGAAATACAATGAAGAGAAGACAATAGTTTTCAACACGCTTCAGTGTTATAGGTGGGACAGACTTGCATACTTGCAAAAATTACATTTAAAAGCTAAAGCTGAAGGTTTTAAAGTTGGGGCTAAAATAGTTCGTGGAGCCTATATGGAAAAGGAAAACGAGCGTGCTAGAAAACTGGGATATCAAACACCAATTTGTGAAAATAAAGAAGCTACAGATGTTAGTTTTAATGGCGTATTAGCTTATTGCTTAGCCCATATCGAAGATATTTCTGTTTTTATAGGAACTCACAATGAGATGAGTAACTATTTGGCATTACAAATTATGGAAGATAAAAATATTGCTATAAACGACTTCAGAGTTTGGTTTAGTCAGTTATATGGAATGAGTGATCATATTAGTTTTAATCTTGCTAAAAAGGGATATAACAGTGCTAAATTAGTTCCTTTTGGACCTGTTAGAGATGTAGTTCCGTATTTAATTAGAAGAGCTCAGGAAAACACTTCTGTAAAGGGTCAAACCGGAAGAGAGTTGGCTTTGCTAATCGAAGAGAAAAAGAGAAGAAAAGGCGAACCTACAAAAGGGAATAGGGAGTAAATTTGGGATAATGATATTACTTGCCAGATTGATTTACTTCAAGTTAATGGGATGGAAGGTAAGTGGAATCCCAAATCCAGAAATAAAAAATGTATTTTTATAGTTGCGCCACATACTAGTTGGTGGGATTTTCTTTTGGGACTATTAATCCGAAGGATCATCGATATGGATGCGCATTTTGTGGGTAAAAAAGAGCTTTTTCAACCTCCTTTTGGTTGGTTTTTTAAATGCATGGGTGGCTCACCGGTAGATAGAGTCTCCAAGCAAAACAAAGTGGAAGCCATTGCAGCATTATTCGAAAAAAAACCAATTTTTAAATTAGCTCTTTCTCCGGAAGGGACTAGAAAGAAAACCGATCGTTGGAGAACCGGATTTTATTATATAGCAGAAAAAGCACAAGTACCAGTTATTATGGTAGCTTTTGATTATGGTAGCAAAATGATCAAGTTCTCTGAACCTTTTTACACCACTGGAATTATAGAAGAAGATCTTCCACAGATGCAGAATTTTTATAATGGAGTAGTAGGGAAATTCCCGAACAAATTTTAGAAATTAAAAAACTTAATCTTCGGTTTCTTCCATTGTATGATATACGTTCTGTACATCTTCATCTTCCTCTAGGCGCTCTAGTAATTTTTCAACATCGGCAGCATCTTCAGAAGATAATTTTTTAGTTATCTGTGGGATTCTCTCGAATCCAGAAGATAAAATCTCTATATTTCTATTTTCCAATTCTTTTTGAATAGCTCCAAAACTTCCAAATGGAGCATAGATCAAAATTCCATCTTCATCTTCAAAAACCTCTTCGGCTCCAAAATCAATCAATTCTAATTCTAGTTCTTCTGCATCATGTCCTTCAGCATTAATTCTGAAGTTACACGTATGATCGAACATAAATTCTACCGAACCAGAAGTTCCGAGATTACCATCCGATTTACTAAAGTGCATACGCACATTTGCTACAGTTCTATTGTTATTATCTGTTGCAGTTTCTACTAAAACAGCAATTCCATGTTGTGCATAACCTTCAAAAAGGACTATTTTATAATCGCCTTGACTTTTATCACTCGCACGTTTAATTGCACGATCAACGTTATCTTTAGGCATATTCACACTTTTAGCATTCTGAATAACGGCGCGTAGCCTAGAATTGCTATCTGGATCAGGACCGCCTTCTTTTACAGCCATTACTATGTCCTTGCCAATTCTGGTAAAGGCTTTAGCCATTGCAGACCAACGTTTCATTTTTCGTGCTTTTCTAAATTCGAATGCTCTTCCCATAAATATTAAAATCTGGTGTAAAAATAAAAAAAACGTTCCATTTCTATCTAAAAAAATGGAACGGCAATTTAAAATAATTATTATTTATTCAGCATTTACAATTGCTTCAATCGCTTTAGCTAATTTAAAGTCTTTTTCTGTAACTCCTCCAGCATCATGAGTTGAAAGCGTAATTTCTAATTGGTTGTATACGTTGTTCCAATCTGGATGATGTTGTTGCGCTTCAGCTTCAAAAGCAATTCTAGTCATCAAAGTAAAGGCTTCCTTAAAATTTTCGAACTCGAAGGAGGTTTGAATGGAGTTATCTACGTAAGACCAACCTTCTAATGATTCTAACTTTTCGTTTATTTCTTTTTCAGATAATTTTTTCATAATAATTTTTTAAAATATTAGCGGTATTCAGGATTTTCAAAAGCCCATCTTTTACCGTTTTTCCATTCCTCAGGTAAATTTCCATATGCTGGATATCCGCCAGATTGCTTTAGCATACTTGCTAAATGCATTAGGTTATAAGTCATAAAGGTAGTATTCCTGTTTGTGAAATCGTTGTCGGCTGCATCAGATTCTTCGTCCAAATAACTTGGTCCGGGACCAACCTCACCAATCCATCCGGCATCTGCTTGAGGTGGAATGGAATAGCCTATATGCTGAAGTGAATATAGCATACTCATTGCACAATGTTTTATACCATCTTCATTTCCAGTGATCAAACAGCCACCAACTTTTCCATAAAAAATATACTGACCTTTTTCATTTTCCTTAGCACTCATAGCATATAATCTTTCAATAATTTTAGTACAAATCGAAGATTTCTCACCCAACCAAATTGGGGTACAAAGCACCAAAATATCTGCTGCGATAATTTTTTCGAATAAATTAGGCCAATCATCTTTTTCTTCACCTTCTTTGGTCATGTCGGGCTGAATTCCATTAGGTAACGTATAATCTGCAGCACGAATTACTTCTACAGCAACACCTTCTTTCTCCATAATATTTTTTGAAACATCTATAAGCCCTCTGGTGTGACTTTGCCTTGGAGATTTTTTAAGCGTGGAGTTTATAAAAATAGCCTTCAGATCTTTAAATTTTGGTGTATTCATTTTTTATGGTTTCTCTAAAGTTACTAAATAGCAGAGAACTCTTTAAAAAATGTGTTCTAGTTTAGTGAAAGCTTAACAATTTTAAATTACAACGGAAGAATTTATTACCGCTTGAAGGGAAACTTGTAGATTTTTTGGTAAGAGATTATCCTTAGGTAATACAGCCAGAAACCTATCGTAATTAGAGTCATATACTTGCTTTAGAAGAGGATTTTTATATCCTAAAGCCAAGGCAATATCTGTAATTAGGTCATGTTGATGCGTTAGTTCTTCGCTTCCTAAATGAAAAACACCCTGTTTTTTCTGATTGATGATATAATGAATTTGTTGCGTAACACTAAGAATATCGGTTGCGTTAACTACTACATTTGGAAAAACCTCTATCGCTTCTCCAAATTCAATCTTATTCTTAATCTCAACCGTTCTTGGAGAGTTGGCTCCAAAAACCATTGGTAATCTTAGAATATTATACTTGTTGTTGGGCAGTCTTAAAAGGGCATTTTCAATCTTTATTTTGAATCTTCCATAAATACTTTGGGACAAGGTTTTGTCATATTCGTAAGATGGATAATTGGTAAAGGCATCAAAAACATTTGCTGAGGAGATGAACAGAAGCTTGCATTTATTCCGAAGTATATAATCTATAACTGAAAAATGCGTAGATACTTGTGCTTCAAAATTTCCGCGAAGGGCAGAAACTATAACGGTAGGCCGAAGATTTTCCAGCAGGATCTGAATATACTCGGTCTCCATATCAAATTCGTAGAATTTCTGATTGTTCTCGAAGAAATTAGAATCGGTATGATAGGTTCCATAAGTATCAAAATAGGAGCAGAGCTCCTTATACAGGGCGTTCCCTATAAAGCCGCTTGCTCCTAAAATCAGTACTTTTTCCAATGGATTTATCCTTTATAGAAAGGCAATTTCACTAAAGAGGCAGGAACTGCTTTTTTTCTTATTTGAATAAAGATCTTATCATAAGCCTTTGCCATTTCTGTAGGGATATAACCCATTCCAATTCCTTTATCTAATGAAGGGGACATGGTTCCGGAAGTAACATTTCCAATAACCTTTCCTTCTGAATCTACTATATCATAACCTTGTCTTGGAATACCTCTTTCATCCAATTCAAACGCGATCAATTTTCTTATTGGGCCTTCTTCTTTTTGCTTTTTTAAGGCTTCAGAATTTATAAATTCCTTATCGAATTTCGTGATCCAACCTAATCCTGCCTCAATTGGAGAAGTAGTGTCGTTTATATCATTTCCGTATAAACAATATCCCATTTCTAATCTTAGTGTGTCCCTTGCGGCTAAACCAATAGGTTTAATTCCAAATTCGGCTCCAGCTTCAAATATCTTATTCCAGATAGCTTCTGCATCTTCATTTTTAATGTAGATCTCGAAACCGCCACTTCCTGTATAACCTGTAGCAGAAATTATTACATTTTTCACTCCAGCGAATTCTGCAACTTCAAAAGTGTAAAATTTAAGATCCTTTAAATTTACTTTGGTTAAAGATTGCATAGCCTCTGCAGCTTTAGGGCCTTGAATTGCTAACAATGAATATTCATCTGAAAGGTCTTTCATAGTTGCATCCATCGTATTGTGATGAGCTATCCAGTTCCAGTCTTTCTCTATATTGGAAGCATTTACCACTAATATATATTTTTCAGCATTGAATCTGTATATAATAAGGTCATCCACAATTCCGCCATCTTCATTTGGCATACACGCATATTGAGCCTTCCCATCTATTAACTTGGAAGCATCGTTAGAACTAATTTTTTGAATAAGTTCTAAAGCATGTTCACCAGATATTAAAAATTCCCCCATATGTGAAACGTCAAAAACACCAACATCTTTACGAACTGTTTCGTGTTCTACATTAACTCCTTCATAAGAAACGGGCATATTGAAACCAGCAAAAGGAACCATTTTGGCATTTAAAGATTCATGTATATCGTTAAGGGCTATTTTCTTCATCTGTTTTAAGATTTTCGCAAATTTATTTAAATCGATTTGATTAGTTGTGCAAATAAACATAATTATTAAGAATAGGCATCTAATATAATATTGCAGTGGTAATAATTTTATATTTGTAATACATAGAAAAACATTCGATCTAAATGAAGATTTTTGATATAGAACAGTTAGCAGAAGCCGATAAAATTACCGCAAAAAAGCAAGGACTAAAAGAAGGAGAGTTAATGGAAAGGGAGGGAACCCTTGTTTTTAATGATATTCACTCCAAACTTAACGGAGCACAAATCCCAATCAAGATCTTTTGCGGAATAGGAAATAATGGGGGAGATGGCTTAGTTGTAGGAAGATTATTAATTGAGCATGGATATCAAGTAATAGTTTGTATAGTAAATTATAGCAAGACCAGGACTCAAGATTTTTTACTGAATTATGACAGAATTAAAGAAGTAAGTAAGGAATGGCCAATTCAAATTAAAGGAGAAGATGATTTTCCTGAGTTATCTGAAAAAGATTTTATTATAGATGCCATGTTTGGTATTGGATTAAACAGGCCTTTAGAGAAATGGGTTGGTGATCTGGTTTCCCATATTAATAATTCTAAAGCATTTATAGTATCCATAGATATGCCTTCTGGAATGTTTGCTAATAAAATGCCAGAAGATGAAGCCCATGTGATCAAAGCAAATGTGACTATTACATTTCAATCTCCAAAATTAATATTTTTCCTGCCTCAGGCTGCCAGTTATATTGGTGATCTTCAGGTTTTGGAAATAGGCTTGGATAGAGAATACCTTTCAAAAACACCAGTACATAACCAATTAATTGGGAAACCTGAAGCTTTGTTGCTTTATCAACCAAGAACAACTATTTCTCATAAAGGAGATTATGGACACAGCTTTATAATTGGTGGAAGTTATGGTAAGATAGGCAGCATTTTATTAGCAGCTACTGCTGCACTAAGAACAGGTGCAGGGCTTGTCACTATTTTTTCACCTAAATGCGGGTATAACATTCTTCAAACTGGCTTACCAGAAGCAATGGTGATTACCGATGAAAGTAATGAGGAATTAACAAATATTAATTTTGAAATAAGTCCATATGTAATATGTTTTGGAATGGGCGCTGGCACCTCTAAGAAAACCAAGGAAGCTTTTACCAATTTACTTAAAAATACTAAAACACCAATGGTGATAGATGCAGATGGTATCAATCTATTATCTAAAGAAAAATCCCTTTTAAAGGAACTGCCAGAAAACACTGTTTTAACTCCACATCCAAAGGAATTAGAACGCTTGATAGGGAAGTGGAAAGATGATTTTGAAAAACTTGAAAAGGTTAAAAAATTCAGTAAAAAATATGGAGTAATTGTAGTTATTAAAGGTGCTCATACCATTACTGTTTTTAAGGAAGATCTCTATATCAACAACACCGGAAACCCAGGAATGGCTACTGCTGGAAGTGGAGATGTGCTTTCTGGAGTAATTACCTCGCTCATCTCTCAAAAATACGAACCTTTAATTGCTGCTGTATTAGGTGTTTATTTACACGGAAGAACTGGCGATATCATGGCTGAAAAATTTAGTTATCAAGGTTTGATTTCCGGAGATATAGCAAACAATATGGGATTGTCTTTTTTGGATTTATTTAAAAAGGAAATGCAATCTGAAGGGAATTGAAGAAAATTCAGTTATTTTAGCACTTGTTTAATAAATTGAAAGATTTAAGACTTCGATTTTATTAAGAATACATCAATTAGGATTATATGCAAATTGATTACTTTTTTCTCCTTAAAAATGCCTCATAGTTTATGAATTCATATCATTATATCAGTTCTGCGGTATTAGATTTGCAAGTTATTCATGATATCCTTCAATATAAAATGAAACTGGAATTGAGTGAGGAATCCAGGGTCAATATAGAAAAATCTAGAAAATATCTTGATGAAAAGATTAAACAAAGCGATAAACCTGTTTATGGAATAAATACAGGATTTGGATCATTGTGTAATGTCAAGATATCTAGCGAGCACTTAACACAACTGCAGGAAAATCTTGTAATGTCTCATGCTTGTGGTACGGGAGCTTTGATAGATAAACCCATTATAAGATTAATGCTCTTGCTTAAAATTCAATCCTTGAGCTATGGAAATAGTGGGGTAGCATTAGAAACTGTGATGCGTTTGATCGACTTTTATAATGAAGATATCTTGCCAGTGATCTATGAGCAAGGTTCGTTGGGAGCTTCTGGAGATCTGGCTCCTTTAGCACATATGTCCTTACCATTACTAGGTAAAGGAGATGTATATTATGAAGGTGAGCAAGTAAATGCCTCTGAAGTTCTAGCAAAATTTGACTGGCAGCCAATCAAATTACAATCTAAAGAAGGTTTGGCTTTATTAAATGGAACTCAGTTTATGAGTGCTCATGGAGTTTATGCCTTACTGAAATCTTATAAATTATGCTATTTAGCAGATGTTATTAGTGCGGTTTCTATAGATGCATTCAATTGCAATATGTCCCCTTATGACGAGCTAGTTCATATGGTAAGACCACATAGAGGGCAAATAAAAACTGCAGAGAGAATCAGAGAATTCTTATCTGGCAGCGAAATTGCAATTATCGAAAAAGAAAGTGTTCAAGATCCATATTCTTTTAGATGTATTCCCCAAGTTCATGGTGCCACAAAGGATACACTATCCTTTGCTCGTAAAACATTCAAGACCGAGATCAATTCTGTTACCGACAACCCGAATATTTTTATTGAAGCAGATAAGATTATTTCTGGCGGCAATTTTCATGGACAACCCCTAGCGTTAGCATTAGATTACTTGGCTATTGCAATGGCGGAGATCGGGAATATTTCTGAACGCAGAATATATCAGTTAGTATCTGGATTAAGAGGCTTGCCTACATTTTTAGTAGAAAACCCAGGTTTGAATAGCGGATTTATGATCCCTCAATATACAGCTGCAAGTATTGTTAGTCAGAATAAACAATATGCAACACCTGCGAGTATAGATTCTATAGTTTCTTCCAATGGACAGGAGGATCACGTAAGTATGGGATCTAATGGAGCTACAAAATTATTGAAGGTTATAGATAATATATCTACTATATTAGCTATTGAGCTATTTAATGCTTCTCAAGCAATTCATTATAGAGAACCCCAGAAAACATCAGAATTTCTTGAGGAGGTGCTTTATAATTTTAGAACTGTGGTGCCTATATTAAGGGAAGATCAGATCATGGCAACCCACATTCAAGCTGCTAAGAAATTTATTGATGATTTTGAAATTGAACACAGCTTATTGTTTGACTAGCTTTAATTGACTTTCCATCCAGATTACGGCTTTTTCTAAAGTGTCAAAAACTTCAAAAGAGCTACTATGTCTAAAAAACTGTTTTTCTATAATGGTATTCTGCTTTACCACTGTATTAGTAGAGACTACTGCAATTGCAACTAAATTTTCAACATTAGCAGATTCCAAGTGAATCATTGGATTTACAGAGTAGGAGTTAGTGCGGTTAGAGATATAACCATAAGCTTCATTATGAAAATTTTCTTTTCCTAACTTTAGCAATTCTCTGTTATGGGGTATATCAAAAATAATTCCTTCATTTAATTCGGCTATAAGAATATTTTCTAAAAAGGTAACAGTGCCAAATTCTAGCTTTAGGGTAGATTCTATCATAAATTATTAGGGGAAAATATGAATTCAAATTTAAGAATTTCGGTGTCAATAGCAAATGTTTTTTAATTAAGAAACGGAATAATTAAATGAGGCATTTTAAGACATTTTAAAAACTAATCCGCTATCGAATTAAATTCAATAGCGGATTAGTTTTTATACTATTATTGGTACCTAAACTTCTTTTTCTTTCTTTGCTTTTTCAATTCTTATAGTAAGTTTTTCTTTAGCATCATCTAGATCCATGTAAATTGTATCACCTTCGGTTAAGTGAGAAGTAATGATCTCTTCAGCTAAAGCATCTTCAATATATTTCTGAATAGCCCTGTTTAAGGGTCTTGCTCCAAAATCTTTATCGAAACCTTTGTCTGCAATATAGTCTTTTGCGCTATCGCTTAACTTCAAAGTATACCCAATAAGACCGATGCGGTTGTATAACTTTTCTAACTCGATATCTATGATCTTATGAATATCATCTCTATCTAGAGAGTTAAAGATCACAACATCATCTATCCTATTTAAGAACTCTGGCGCAAATGCTTTTTTAAGAGCACTTTCAATTACACTTCTTGCATTTTCGTCTATCTGAGATTTTTGAGAAGCTGTTCCAAAACCAACTCCCTGTCCAAAATCCTTAAGTTTTCGAGAGCCAATGTTCGAGGTCATTATTATAATAGTGTTTCTAAAATCTATCTTTCTACCTAAACTATCTGTTAAGTAACCGTCATCCAACACTTGAAGCAACATATTAAATACATCTGGATGTGCTTTTTCAACTTCGTCTAAAAGGATCACTGCATAAGGCTTACGTCTAACTTTCTCTGTTAGTTGTCCACCTTCTTCATATCCAATATATCCAGGAGGTGCACCTATCAATCTTGAAATAGCGAATTTCTCCATATACTCACTCATGTCAATTCTGATTAGAGTGTCTTCATTGTCGAATAATTGTTTTGCAAGAACTTTTGCTAGTTGTGTTTTACCAACTCCTGTTTGACCTAAGAATATAAATGATCCAATTGGTTTATTGGGATCTTTAAGTCCAGCTCTATTTCTCTGAATTGCCTTTACTACTTTGTTTACGGCATCATCTTGACCAATCACTTTTCCTTTAATCCTGTTTGGTAATTCTGCCAGTTTGATGATCTCGGTTTGAGCAATTCTATTTACAGGAACACCAGTCATCATAGAAACAACATCTGCAACATGATCCTCTGTTACTGTTTCCTTGTGTAACTTAGATTCTTCTTCCCATTTCTCTTGAGCAATGCTTAGTTGTTTTTCAAGATTCTTCTCATCATCTCGAAGCTTTGCAGCTTCTTCATATTTTTGTTTCTTAACAACGGCATTCTTATTTTCTCGAACAGCTTCTAATTTCTGCTCAAGATCCAAGATCTGTTTTGGAACTTCAATATTGGTGATATGAACTCGAGCACCGGCTTCATCTAAAGCATCTATAGCTTTGTCCGGAAGAAATCTATCTGTGATATATCTGGCTGTTAACTTTACACAAGCGTTTATTGCTTCTGGAGTATAGCTAACATTATGGTGTTCTTCGTACTTACCTTTTATATTATTTAAGATCTCTAGAGTTTCGTCCACCGTGGTAGGTTCTACGATCACTTTTTGGAATCTTCTTTCTAAGGCACCATCTTTTTCTATATACTGCCTGTACTCATCCAGGGTAGTAGCACCGATACATTGTATTTCACCTCTCGCTAAAGCAGGTTTAAACATGTTACTGGCATCTAAACTTCCAGTTGCACCACCGGCACCAACTATTGTATGAATTTCATCTATAAAAAGAATGATATCATCATTCTTTTCAAGTTCATTCATAACCGCTTTCATACGCTCTTCAAACTGTCCGCGGTATTTAGTACCGGCAACTAAACTTGCAAGATCTAAGGTTACCACACGTTTATCAAAAAGTATTCTAGAAACCTTTCTTTGAACGATCCTTAAAGCGAGTCCTTCTGCAATTGCAGATTTCCCAACTCCTGGTTCTCCTATTAAAAGAGGATTGTTCTTTTTACGTCTACTAAGGATTTGGCTTACCCGCTCAATTTCCTTTTCACGTCCAACTACAGGATCTAACTTATCTATTTCTGCCATCGCAGTTAGATCACGTCCAAAATTGTCTAACACTGGAGTCTTAGATTTTTTATTGGTCTTTCCTGTATTGGAAAAAGGGTTATCTTTTGTAGTATCGTCACTGGCAGCATCTTCGTCTGAGAAAGATTCTGCTCTAGGAACTTCTAAATAATCATCGTCGTTTGTAATCATATATTTAAATTGATCTTTAACCCCATCATAATCTATTTTCAATTTATTCAATAGTTTAGTAGTAGGATCATTTTCATTTCGTAAAATACATAGCAATAGGTGCGCTGTATTAATAGAAGTGCTCTGAAATAGTTTTGCCTCTAAAAAAGTGGTCTTTAGGGCTCTTTCAGCTTGTCTAGTAAGGTGCAAATTCTTTTTTTCATTAGAAATACCTGATGATTCTGGGTTTGCAGGGCTTAATATTTCGACCTTTCGTCTTAAATGACTCAAGTCTATGTCTAAGGCATTAAGTATATTAATGGCTTTACCATCTCCATCTCTCAACAACCCTAGCATCAAATGTTCTGTACCGATAAAGTCGTGTCCCAGCCTTAAAGCTTCTTCCTTGCTATAGGCTATTACATCCTTTACTTTGGGAGAAAAATTATCATCCATCTTAGTTTCCTTTCTCTAAATTTATTATTAACACATATTGGGTAGATTCAAAAATTGTACCTATTAATGTGTCGTTAGCTAATTGACAAAATTACTTTTAATAATCAAAATATAAGATAAGTAACTTATTAACGAAGCCTCGCTAAATATTTGTTAATAAAATTTGGACAAACCCGGGCTAATACCACGAGATACAACTGCAAAATCCGTAAATTGGCACGTTATATTTTGAAACTAAATTAAACTATTTAATATGGCTGAAGGAGAAAAGTTAATTCCTATCAACATTGAAGATGAAATGAAATCGGCTTACATTGATTATTCGATGTCGGTCATTGTGTCACGTGCGCTACCTGATGTTCGTGATGGATTAAAACCAGTTCATAGACGGGTTTTATTCGGGATGCATGAATTAGGTATCAGAGCTACCGGAGCTCACAAGAAATCTGCTAGAATTGTAGGGGAAGTATTAGGTAAGTATCACCCTCATGGAGATACTTCTGTATACGATGCTATGGTGCGTATGGCTCAGGAATGGAGCTTGCGTTATATGTTGGTAGATGGTCAAGGTAACTTTGGATCTGTAGATGGGGATAGTCCAGCAGCAATGCGATATACAGAGGCCAGAATGCGCAAGATCGCCGAGGATATGTTGGCAGATATTGATAAGGAAACAGTAGATCATCGTTTAAACTTTGATGACACCTTAGAAGAACCAACTGTTTTACCTACTCGTGTTCCCAATCTTTTAATAAATGGAGCAAGTGGAATAGCTGTAGGTATGGCCACCAATATGCCTCCTCATAATATTTCTGAAGTTATTGACGGTACCGTTGCGTACATTGAGAATAACGATATTGATATAGATGAGCTTATTACACACATTAAAGCTCCAGATTTTCCTACCGGTGGAATAATCTATGGCTATGATGGAGTAAGAGAAGCCTTCAAAACAGGAAGAGGTAGAGTGATGATGCGTGCTAAATCTAGTTTGGAAGAAGTAGGTGGAAGAGAAGCAATTATTGTTACAGAAATTCCTTACCAAGTGAATAAGGCAGACATGATCAAGAAAACTGCCGATCTTGTTAATGAAAAGAAAATAGATGGAATTGCAACTATACGTGATGAGTCTGACAGAAATGGAATGCGTATCGTTTACATACTTAAACGAGATGCTATTCCAAACATCGTATTAAATACACTTTTTAAACATACAGCGCTTCAAACAAGTTTTAGTGTGAATAATATTGCACTTGTTAAAGGGCGTCCTGAAATGTTAAACTTAAAGGACATGATTCGTCATTTTGTGGATCACCGTCATGAGGTTGTTGTAAGACGTACCAAATATGAGTTGCGCAAAGCAGAAGAAAGAGCACACATTTTAGAGGGATTGATCATTGCTTCAGATAATATTGATGAAGTAATTGCTTTAATTCGTTCTTCCAGTAATGGAGATGAAGCTCGTTCTAAATTGATAGAGCGTTTCAAGCTTTCAGACGTTCAGGCTAAGGCGATCGTAGAAATGCGATTAAGACAGTTAACTGGTCTTGAACAAGACAAATTGCGTTCTGAATACGACGAAATATTGAAAACTATAGTAGATCTTAAAGATATTCTTGATAGAAAAGAACGTCGTATGCAAGTTATTACCGATGAGTTATTAGAAATTAAGAATAAGTATGGTGATGAACGTAGATCTGTTATAGAATATGCAGGAGGAGATCTTAGTATAGAAGATATGATCCCAGATGAGCAAGTGGTAATTACCATTTCTCATGCAGGATATATCAAGAGAACTTCACTTACAGAATATAAGACACAAAATAGAGGAGGAGTTGGACAAAAAGGTTCTACTACAAGAAGTGAAGATTTCTTGGAACATCTATTCTCTGGAACTAACCACCAATACATGTTGTTCTTTACGCAGAAAGGTAAGTGTTTCTGGATGCGAGTTTACGAAATTCCGGAAGGAAGCAAGACCTCAAAAGGTAGAGCAATTCAAAACTTAATCAATATTGAGCCAGATGATAAAGTGAAAGCTTTTATATGTACACAAGATCTTAAAGACGAGGAATATATTAATAATCATTTCGTGATCATGGCCACTAAAAAAGGTCAGGTTAAGAAAACAGCTTTAGAACAATATTCCAGACCGAGGATAAATGGTATAAACGCCATTACTATTCGCGAGGATGATGAATTGTTAGAAGCTAAGCTTACCACAGGAAAAAGTCAAGTTATGCTTGCTATAAAAAGTGGTAAAGCAATTAGATTTGAAGAAGAAAAAACCAGACCAATGGGTAGAAATGCTTCTGGAGTTCGTGGAATTACCTTAGCTAATGACCAAGATGAGGTTGTTGGGATGATCGCGGTAGATGATATGGAAACTGACATTTTGGTAGTATCTTCCAATGGTTACGGCAAACGTTCTCCACTGGATGATTATAGAATTACAAACCGTGGGGGAAAAGGTGTAAAAACTATTTCCATTACAGATAAAACGGGGGAGTTAGTTGCAATTAAGAACGTAACTAATAGCGATGACCTAATGATCATCAATAGATCAGGCTTAGCAATTAGAATGGGCGTTGAAAATTTAAGAGTAATGGGAAGAGCTACACAAGGGGTTCGACTTATTAACTTAAAAAGCAACGATGCAATTGCGGCAGTTGCAAAAGTGATGCAAGATGAAGAAGTAGAAGAGGCGTTAGAAGAGGATTTAGACTCTAATAACGTTGACGAAATTTCAGATGGCACAACAATTGCAGATAGTAATGAAGAATAAACAAATAAAAACCAATTTAAGAATGAAAAAGAATGTTATAACAATAGGATTATCATTACTATCTGTAGTTGCAATTGCACAAAAGAAAGAAGTGCGTGACGCTGGAAAAGCAATCGATAAAGGAAGTTATGCTGAGGCAAAAACTTTATTGACGCAAGCTGAATCCTTAATAGGAGAAGCAAATGATAATCTAAAAGCAGATTTTTACCTTTACAAGGGAAAAGCTTATTTAGGTACAGGTGAGGGAACTTCTGTTGCAGATCTTATGCAAGCTTCTGAAGCTTTTAAAAAGGCTCAGGAATTAGGCAACGAAGATGCAAAAGCAGGTTTAGACAATGTAACCAACAGTCTAATTCAAAGCGCGATCAAGGATCAGAATGCTGAGAAATATTCTGAGGCAGCAAAAAAATTGTATGCAGGTTTTCAATTGAATGAAAAAGATACCGTGTATCTATACTACGCAGCTTCTAATGCTGTTACCGCTAAAGATTATGATACTGCACTTAAGTATTATGAGAATCTTAAAGATCTTGGATATACAGGAATCGAAACTGAATATATAGCGGTAAACAAAACTACAGGTGAAGAGGAAGCAATGTCTAAAGTTCAGCGCGATCTTATGGTGAAAACTGGAGATTATGTTAAGCCTCAAGATAGAGTAGCACCTTCAAAGTCTGGTGAGATTACTAAGAACATTGCTTTAATTTATATTCAGCAAGGTAGAGAAGATGATGCTGTTAGTGCCTTAAAAGCTGCAAAAGAGGCTAATCCAGATGACGCTAGTTTATTACAAACCGAAGCCGATATGTATTATAAAATGGGTAAAAAGGATAAATATAAGGAGTTGATGGAAGCTATTGTAGCTAAAGATCCAACAAATGCTACTTTATATTATAACCTTGGAGTAACTGCATTTGAAATGGGAGATAACGACGGAGCTGTTTCTTATTATGAAAAAGCTTTAGAAGTTGATCCTAAAATGACAGAAGCTCGTTTAAATATTGCAGCTGCAATTCTTTCACAAGAAGCTAAAATTGTTGAAGAAATGAACAAGCTTGGAATGAGTAATGCAGATGCTAAGAAATATGATGAGTTAGCTGAAAATCGTAAAGAGATCTATCGTAAAGCACTTCCTTACTTAATAACTGTTATAGAAAATGATGCTGATAACATGGAAGCAATTCGTACTACAATGAATATCTACTACCAATTAGGAGAAAGTGAGAAAGCTGATGCTTTACAAGCTAAGCTTACTGCTGCAGAGAAAAACTAAAATTTTGGATTTCTAAATAATAAAAAGGCTGTCATTTCTGACCGCCTTTTTTAATATCTATAATTAAGATTAAATTATCTTTTTTATCACCCTTAATTGATGGGTATGTCTTTTCAATTCAGAATTGAATATTCCAGAGTGATCTAACCTATCTATTCTAACTTTACCATTCACATGAATAATATAATTATCATGCATAATTATCCCAACATGTGTAATAGTTCCTTCAGCATTATCAAAAAAGGCCAAATCTCCTGGTTCACTTTCTTCTATAAAACTTAAGGCTTCACCTTGTGTGGCTTGTTGGGCTGCATTTCTTAATAAAGAATATCCATTAAGCATGTATACCATTTGAGTTAAACCACTACAGTCTATTCCAAAAGGGGTTTTTCCACCCCACATATATGGAGAATTTAAGTAGAGTAACGCAGTTTTGACTAGATTGGTCTTTCCCTTATTACCAGTAATATAGGCACCATCAAAGGTATTTTTAAGAAGGCTATTGCTATTTAAAATAGCGCCCATTGGTATAGCTGTAAGATTATCGGATGCATCAGTTAAATACTCGATAAGATCAGCAGAATAAATTCTTTCTTCGGTATTCAAATTAAAATACTCAGATTCATCGAGCTTAGAGAATTGTTTATTATCTAACCAACCTTCACAAGAATCGAATGCAATACGAATTCGGCTCCATTTACCACGTTCTTCTAGAATTTTAAAATGATCCCCATAAAGAATCTGGGTAAGCATTTCAGAAGCATCTGCCGGTTGGCTTCTAACCGGCACGATGCTTAAGTTACATATTCCGTATTGCATTAATATACACTTGCTAATTTAACTTAGTCTCTTTGAATAACAATTGCAGAGGCACCACCACCACCATTACAAATAGCTGCAGCTCCTGTTTTGGCGTTGTTTTGTTCCAATACATTTAATAAGGTTATTATAATTCTAACACCAGAACATCCTAGCGGGTGTCCTAAAGAAACAGCACCACCATTAACATTGGTGTTTTTGTCTGTAAGACCTAATAATTTCATATTCGCCAATCCAACAACTGCAAAAGCTTCATTGAATTCGAAAAAATCTATATCTTCCTTAGTCATCTCTGCTTTAGCTAACGCCTTTGGTAATGCCTTAGATGGGGCAGTAGTGAACCATTTTGGCTCATGCGCTGCATCTGCAAAACTTTTAATACTAGCCAAAACCTTAAATCCTAATTCATCTGCTTTTTCACGACTCATTAAAATTACTGCTCCAGCTCCATCATTAATAGTGGAAGCATTAGCAGCAGTTACAGTACCGTCTTTGGAAAATGCTGGACGTAAAGAATAGATCTTATCCATTTTTACATTCTTGAACTCTTCATCTTCACTTATAACTATTGGATCTCCTTTTCTTTGTGGAACTTCAACTGGCACAACTTCATTATCAAACTTTCCATCTTTCCATGCTTTGGCAGATCGCTCGTAAGATTGAATAGCAAATGCATCTTGATCTTCTCTACTAAAATTATGCTCTGTAGCACAAAGATCTGCACAAGTTCCCATGGCATTATGATCATAGGCATCTACCAAACCATCTTTTTGCATTCCATCTATCATAGTAGCTGGTCCAAATTTTTGTCCATTTCTTAGGTATAGATAATGAGGTATTAAACTCATATTTTCCATTCCACCTGCAACAACAATATCTGCATCTCCTAACATAATTGCTTGTGCACCTTGCATTACCGCCTTCATTCCACTTGCACAAACTTTATTTATGGTAGTACAGGGAACAGTATCTGGAATTCCCGCACCAATTGCTGCTTGTCTAGCAGGAGCTTGTCCTACACCAGCCTGCACCACGTTTCCCATTAAAACTTCATCTACCATTTCTGGTTTTAATCCTATTTTATTTAAGGCTCCCTGAATTGCGATAGATCCCAATTTTGTTGCAGGTACTGTAGATAGTCCTCCTAAAAAACTACCAATGGGCGTCCTAGCAGCACTTACAATTACAACTTCTTTATTCATAGCTTAAAATTTTTTATTTCTCTTAATGCGAATTTAGTGATTTTATAAAGAACAAACCAAGGCTTCTGAGTGCACCATGTTTTTTTACTACATTTGAATAATACTATCTACTTTCATGAACAATTTCATAAATAACTTTTATAAAAATCAAGCATTATTTTATAAGATCTTTCTGTTTATAATTACTGCTGTTTTAATTGTTTACTTATTACCCAAAGCAGGGAAATTTAAATATGAAATTACTAAGGGGAAACCTTGGCAATATGAAAATTTATACGCTCCCTTCGACTTTGCTATTTTAAAGGTCGATGAAGAGATTGTAAAAGAAAAGCTTCAGATAAATAGCAATCATATTCCTTATTACAACTTTAATGATGATGTTGTAAAACAAATAAAAGCTAAGGTTCCTGAGCAATTAGTTAAGATTTTTCCAGATAGTATCCTTCAAAAAAGAAAACGACAACTCTCTTCATTTATTGATAGAACTCTCGATAAAATTTATGAAAATGGAATATTACAGGAACCAAAGCCTGCAGATATCAATAAACTTATTTATCTAAAAAGGGGGAATGAAGCCTTTGAGATCAATTATGACAAAATATTGCATCAAGAAGAAATACGGCAATATTTAAATGTTCAAATAAATTCGAATAAGCTTTCGGCATTTAAGCCAGACCTTTTAGAACTATTCTATAATATAATAAAACCCAACGTTACTTTTGATTCTGCCCTAACTCAAAAAGAACTGGATAGTAAGTTAAATGCTATTTCCTACACAAGAGGTAGTATAGAACGTGGTACAATTATAATATCCAAAGGGGAAATTGTAGAAGGGGGAACACTAGATATTTTAATCTCCTTGAAGGCTGAATATGAATCTCAGGTGTGGAGTGATTCCAGCTATAATTGGATTCTTTTTGGCTATAGCATTTTGGTTTGTCTTGCTTTGCTGATGCTTTTGTTATTCATAAGAAGGAACAGGAGGGATATTTTTGATAATAATGTAAAGGTTTCTTTCATTTTTTTCAACCTCTTGCTAATGGTTTTTCTAACCACTTTAATAGTTAGGTTCGATGCAAAATATGTATACATCGTTCCATTATGTATTTTACCACTAACACTCAAAGCATTTTTCGATTCCAGACTGGGTTTATTCACCCATGTTATTACAGTTCTGATTTTGGGATTTGTAGTGCCAAATAGTTACGAGTATATGTTCTTGCAGATTATTGCGGGTATTGTTACTATACTTACAGTATCTGAGTTATATAAAAGAGCTAATTTATTTATCTCTGTTGGGCAGATCACCTTTATTTACATCTTGGTTTATTTTGCTTTTACCATTATTCAGGAAGGGAATATTCAAGATCTTAATTCAGAAATGTTTCTCACTTTTATTTTAGGTGGACTTGCTACGCTTTTTGTACAACCGCTAATTTATATTTATGAAAAGCTATTCGGGTTAGTTTCTGATATGTCTTTATTAGAATTATCTGATACCAATTCGAAATTATTAAAGGAATTAGCTGAAAAAGCTCCGGGAACTTTTCATCATTCTTTAAATGTTGCAAATCTTGCTGAAGCGGCTGCTAATGAAATTGGAGCAAATGCCATGTTAGCTAGGGTAGGAGCATTGTATCATGATATCGGGAAGATGGAGAATCCAACTTATTTCTCAGAAAATCAAACCAGTTCTGTAAACTCTCATGATGAGCTTTCTCCAGCAGAAAGTGCTGAAGTGATTATTGATCATGTAATTCAAGGGATAGAGATTGCCAGAAAAAATAACCTTCCAGATAGAGTAATAGATTTTATTAGAACTCATCATGGAACTACCTTGGTTTATTTCTTCTACATGAAGGAAAAGGAAATGAATGAGAATGTATCTGCAAGAGATTTTAGATATCCAGGACCAATTCCTTTTAGCAAAGAAACAGCAATCTTAATGATGTGTGATAGTGTTGAGGCTGCTAGTAAAAGTTTAAAAGAACCAACTACTGCGAAGATCGATGATTTTGTTGAGAAAATTATAAGCAAGCAAATGGACGAGAGCCAATTCCTTAATGCTAATATTACCTTTAAAGAGATCCAACTTATTAAAAAGGTACTCAAGCAAAAATTAAAGAATATCTTTCACTTAAGGGTAGAATACCCGGAATAGTTATCTTACTTCCAAGATCTCTACTTCTTTGTCATTTAGCTGGAAACTGTCTCCTGCCTTTTTATCTTTAATCTTTTCATATATCGGAGCTTCAGTAGAAATTACATGAACTAAACTTCCATCATCCATGTTTATATTTCCTAATGCACAGGCAATAAAGTAGAAATTCTTTTCGGTTTCTATAACGCTTCCAAATTTTACATTTTCACTATAGTGTTCACGATCTACTTTATTCAAAGTGAGTTTCAAATTTTGAGCAGTATCTAAATATTTTGCATATTTTTCGAAATCGCCAAGAAGCTCTCCTTTACTACCCTCCTCATCATAATCTGTATGAACATCGTTTGCCACCATAGATTCTTTTATATTGTTCATTTCCTCTTTATAGCGATTTATTTGTTTATTAATTGCATCTAAGCATTTTAGAAATAATTCAGTTTTATTTGGTACCATAATGTTTTGTTTACTTTAAAAGTAGGAAACACTTTTTTTCTGAAATAATTTTTGACAAAAAATTAATATTTAAATGCAAACTGTTTCTAATTCAATATAAGTCCATAGACTTATATATATAATTTATAAGTCTAGAGACTAATATTTATATATTATAAGCTTATAGACTAATAATTTTACTACATTTGAAGCTATGATAGCAGTTCTAACGGCAGATTTAGTAGATTCTTCTTTATATGAAGATGAAGTTCTGGATAAAGTTCTTGATACTCTTAAGATAGAGTTTAAGGCAATTAGCTCAGAATATCCAGAAGATGAAGTCCGACTTCAGATCTATAGAGGAGATAGTTTTCAAGGAATTCTTAAAAATCCTGAAGATGCCCTTATGTTAGCGCTACAGATAAAAACTGCCATCAACCGGATCCATTTGAAGAAAACGGTAAAAAGTAAAGCCTATTCTAAGATCGCCGATTTTAAGATCGCTATTGGAATTGGAGCGGTAGATCTTGATCGAGAAGCAATTTCAGAATCTAATGGTCCTGCTTTTCAATTTTCCGGTCGCACGCTAGATGAAATGAAAAATGAGAACAGAAAGACAAGATTAAAGACCGATCTTGAAAATATAAACTCTGAATTTAATACCTCTTTATTTTTACTAGATACCATAACAGATAAATGGAGCACAGCTTCGGCAGAAGTTGTGTATTACCTTTTAAAAGGATTAAAAGAACGCGAAGTTGCTGCAGCTATAGCTATTAGCCAATCTGCAGTAAATCAGCGTAAAAAAGCAGCTGGTTGGGATGCAATTTCAGTTTTATTAGATAGATATAAAGAAGTGATCCTTAATAGAGTTCTCCATGAAAGATAGTTTAATAATCCTGATCCAACTACTGCTCGCGCATCTTCTTACAGATTTTGTATTACAGCCAAATAGTTGGATACAGCACAAAAAGAAATATAAGTTCAGATCTTATATTTTAGTCTTTCATGCACTAATTGCAGGAATTCTAACGGTTGTTTTCTTGCAGAAGCTGGAGTATTGGTATGCAGGCTGCATAGTTGCAGGAAGCCACTATTTGATAGATTGGTGGAAATTAAATCAGAAAAAAGACAATCTAAAATATTTCTTGTTAGATCAATTCTTCCACCTTTTGCTGCTATTAATTGTTTGGCTTTTTATAATTCAGGGCTTTACCAAAATATTGCCGTTTTTGACCTATCTATTTAATTCGCCATATATTCTTGTGGTGCTTTCAGCCTATCTCATTGTTGTATTTCCTGTAGGATTTTTAATAGGAAAGGCAACAAAAAAGTGGCAAAATGAAATTGAAGACGCTCATAAGAAAAACAGTTTGGACGACGCCGGAAGATATATAGGTATTTTCGAAAGGATCTTGGTCCTAACCTTTATTCTTACTTCAAATTTTTCGGCTATAGGATTCTTGATCGCTGCAAAATCTATTTTAAGATTCAGCGACAAGTCAGAATCTGGAGCCCGTAAACAAACAGAATATGTGTTAATTGGAACTCTTATAAGTTTCACAATAACAATACTCTTAGGTTTGTTAGTACGCTACCTCGTGTTCTAATAATTGAATATTGCTGAACATTCGCTCTTTTACAATATTCATCATTCGCTTATTTAATGCCGAAGAATTATCGATATAAATTAAATACTCTTCAACAGTAAATTGCCCCATGATTATTCCCTTCAAGCTATTTCTGAATTTAATATCTCTTTGAATTGCATTTTCAATGAAACTTAATTTCTTCTCTACCGAAAAAGAATAGTAGCCATTTTTGTACTTCTTGATGTAATTTTTAAAGACTTCAATCAGAAGCTCATTTTGAAGTTTCACAATAGGGCGGAGGGTCTTGTTCTGAAATTGCTCATCTAGACTCATATTGTCTGAAACTCTTGCCGAAGGAATTTCTGGTCTAAGGCTAATCAAATCACTTTCTCGTTCATTCATAGGTATGGAGTTTCTTAAATTTAAGAAATATTAAAGCTTTAATAGTGAATGTTCTCTAGACTTTTAAACCGATTTATAAACAAATAGACTAGCGTTAAAAGTGTCTTAATCGCCCCAAGCTTTTAAGGGCTTCTTTTTACCTTTAAGAAAATTCAATTAAAATTATGATCATTTCAAGAAATCCATATAGCGGGGAAGAGATAGCGAGTATCAAGGAACTATCTAAAAAGGAGATAAATGAAACCTTAGAGATAGCCCAGAATCGATTTAAAAGTTGGAGAAATACAAGTTTTGCAGAACGATCTAAATTGATGCTTGCTGCAGCTAAGGAATTAGAGAAAAATAAGGCTGAATATGCCAAGACCATTACACTAGAAATGGGAAAGCCCATAAATCAGGCAATTGCAGAAGTAGAAAAATGCGCCTGGGTTTGTAAATATTATGCAGAGAATGCAGAGAAACAATTAGCGAATGAGGTTATAAAGACAGATGCCAGCAACAGTTATGTGTCCTATGAACCAATTGGAGTAGTACTAGCTGTAATGCCGTGGAACTATCCTTTTTGGCAAGTATTTAGGTTTGCAGCTCCCGCACTTATGGCAGGAAATATTGGAGTTTTAAAGCATGCAAGTAACGTAATGCAATCTGCAGAGAATATTCAGAAGATATTTGAAAGAGCTGGATTTCCAAAAGGTTGTTTTCAAAATCTACCCATAGGAAGCAAAAAAGTGGAAGATGTAATTCGAGACCCGAGAATAAAGGCAGTTACCTTAACAGGCAGTAAACCAGCTGGAAGTTCTGTTGCTTCCATAGCAGGAGAGCAAATAAAGAAAACAGTTTTAGAGCTTGGTGGAAGCAATGCATTGGTAGTTTTTAAGGATGCTAATCTGGAAAAAACAGTAGATGTATGTGTTCAGGCAAGATTTCAGAATACTGGACAAAGTTGTATTGCAGGGAAAAGACTTCTGCTTCAAAATGAAATTGCCGAAGAATTTTTAGAGCTTTTCACTATAAAAGTAAGAGAATTAAAAAGTGGAGACCCAATGGATGAAGAAACCTATATTGGAGTACTTGCACGAGAAGATCTCGCGGAGGATCTGGAAAAACAAGTTTTAGCTTCGGTTAAGGAAGGAGCAAAAATTATTCTTGGCGGTAAAAGAGATGGGACTTATTTTGAACCGACTATCCTTACTGATGTAACAAGGGAAATGAGCATTTTTAAAGAGGAAACTTTTGGACCTGTTTTATCCGTTACAAATTTTAAAGATGAAGCTGAAGCTGTTTCACTGGTAAATGCTTCGGATTTTGGACTTGGAGTTTCTATTTTTACACATGATCTGGAACTGGCAAAGAAACTGGTTCCTCAGTTTGAAGATGGCGCTGTTTTTATAAATGAATTAGTGAAAAGTGATCCTAGACTTCCATTTGGTGGAACTAAAACTTCAGGTTATGGAAGAGAACTTTCTAGTCATGGTATCCATGAATTTTTGAATAAGAAAACGGTATATTTCAATAAATTTTGATGAGACAAGAAATTGCTATTACAGTAGATGCAGTAATTTTATTTTTAAAAGAAAGTAACACAAAAGTGTTACTAATTAAAAGAAAGAATGATCCTTTTAAAAATAAGTGGGCAATTCCGGGAGGTTTTTTAGAAGAAAATGAATCTTTAAAAGTTGGAGCAAAACGAGAACTGGAAGAAGAAACAGGTTTAAAAATTGAATCACTACATCAGTTAAAAACTTATGGAGCAATAGATCGTGATCCGAGAGGAAGAACCATTTCTATCGCATTTATTGCTAATATAAAAGATCAAAAAAAGGTAACCGCAGCTGATGATGCTCTGGAAGCAAAATGGTTCGATATTGATGAGTTACCAGAATTAGCTTTTCATCATTATGAAATAGTAGGAGACGCTAAGTTCTGGTTAATGAGCAATAAGATTTAGATTCCTAATTCTAATAAATTTTTAAATCAGTTTTATGAGATTTCATACTAGAAAATGGGTAAAACCGCAGGACCTTAATCCAAATGCATCATTATTTGGAGGCAGATTATTGGAATGGATAGATGAGGAATGTGCGCTATATTCTATTATCCAATTGGAGAATCCTAAGGTGGTAACCAAATTCATGAGTGAAATAAATTTTCAGAGTTCCGCAAGTCAGGGTGATATTATTGAAATAGGTATTGATGTTGTAAAGTTTGGAAATGCCTCTTTAACTTTAAGGTGTGAAGTAAGAAACAAAATGACAAGGGAAACTATTATTTCCATAGAAAATATTGTAATGGTTAGTCTGGATGCCAATGGCAAACCCAAAGCTCATGGAAAATCTGAAATAGAGTTTGTAAAAGACAGACTTAAGGATTAAGCTTTTTCTTTTCACCTTCATTTTTCGGCGGATTGGATAATCTTATTGGAAGATCCACGTCTTTATTACCTCCATATATCTTGATCTCTTGAATATCTGCCGGCATGTAATATCCGTTATCCTCTAGTGCTTCTTTTACAGCTCTAACAACATTTCCCTTTGTTATAAGTGCCATCCTTCTAAAATCAAATGTATCTACCCAAAAGAATACTTTTAAATTAACAGTACTTGTAGCTAATTCATCTTCTATTACAAAATTTTCATGCTCTTCATCTTCAATAACATTGGGTTGTTTTCTTAGAGCCTCCATAACGGTTTTCTTAGCTCCCTCAATATTATCCTCATAAGCAATTCCAATTATAAAGCTCCATCTAAAGAAACCATCTTCAGTATAATTTGTAACTGGCTTGGTTAAAACATCACTATTTGGAATATATACATCTTTTCCATCGAAGGTTTTTAGCTTGGTGTATCTAAATTCCAATGCCTTTACCTTACCGAAGTTTTCTCCAATTTCTACAGTATCGTGAATGTTAAAAGGTCTATTGAAAGCTAGTATAATACCCGCTATAAAATTTTCTCCAATATCCTTAAATGCAAAGCCAAGAACTACCGCACTCGCACCAGCAGCTGTAAGAATTGCGGTAGCAATACCTCCTAAACCTGCAGCTTTTAAAGCTAACATTATTGCTATTATTAAGGCAATAATTTTAATTGTTTTCCCAAGAAACTTACTCATCAAAGGATCATTGGTACGCTTGGAAATTCGTTGTCTTGCAAAATTTCCAATTAATGTTCCAATTAATACCCCTAAAATAATAATTAACAAGCCTAAACCAATACCAGGAAGTTGATCTATAAATCCGTCGTAAAACTGATTGAATGATTCTCCTATAGTTGTTTGGTCTTGGGAAGTATCTTGCATCGATTTAATTTTTATGAAATATAAATAAATTTAAAAGTGAACTGTATTAAACCATTGTTAGAGTTTAATTAATGAAATTTTTAGCTAAATTATTGACTGTTAAAAACTTATCAGTCAATAACTTACATGTTATTATTCTCCTTTTGCTTTCTTTTCGTTTTGTTATTTCTTAGCTTCTGCAATTTGTTTATTAGCTTTTTCCAATTGTTTTTCTGTAGGGCCTTCAATTTTTTGTTCTGCTGCTTTCTCTGGCTCCAAACTTAAACTGATATAAAATGGAAAGTGATCTGAATCTATGTTTTCTCCTGTCTTAACTTCAACTAATCTAAACTCTTCAGAAACAAAAAAGTGATCCAATGGCCATTTCATTATAAAACTAGTTGCATTAAAAGAGTTAAAGAAACCTCTCCCTTTTCTAATATCTAATAAGGTACTCACATCTTTAAATAAAGAAGAACTAGCCGACCATGCAACATCGTTAAAATCTCCTGCTACTATGGTTGGTAAATCTCTTTCTAATGCCATTTTAGCAACCATCAGCATTTCTGCATCTCTATCTGTAGAGGTTGGATTTTCCTGAGGCATTGGCGGAGTAGGATGTATTGCATGTAGCATGATCTCTTTTCCAGATCTTAATACTAAAACAGTATGAATAGATGGAATACTGTCGTCTACTAAAAATCTTGCCTGCGGATTTTTCATTTCAAATTTTGAATAAAGAAGCATTCCGTAGGTATTATTTATAGGAACTTCCACACGATATGGATATTTTGCAACAGCATCATGTACGTCATTCATCCAACGTGTGTTGGTTTCTGTAAGTAATAAAATATCGGGATCCTTATCTTCAATTTCCTTGATCAATAAGTTTGGATTAGTATTCTTTTGTAAAACGTTAGCAGCATAAAACTTTAGCACATCTGCCTGATCTATATTTTCTGAAACTTTTTCTACTTCGTGTTTTCCATGTGGTAAATATGGAAATATCTTGTACATCTGAAAGCTAAAACACATCATTAATACTGCAACGAATAAATAATCTTCTGCCCACTTAATATCAAACTCTATAAAATAAACTACAATTGCTACAAAGGTTAAAATAGTAAGCTGGATATGTGGATAATCGAACATTCTAATCCACCAAAAATCTGCAGCAGCAAGAGGGATAAGCGTTAATAAAACAGCAAAGAGGCCAAAGCCTTGAAGAAAGGGTTTCAATTTCATTGGTTAGTTATGGTTAATTCGGTTAATTTAAAAGAAATTTATTTAGTTGATTCAGAAGTATTAATTTTAATTCCAAGATCTCTAAAATCGTCTCCAGAAGGAGATTCAAATAGTTTAAGATCAAAATATGGCAATGCGGCAATTAAATGATCAAAAATATCTGCTGCTATGTATTCATAATTCTCCCAGCGTTTATCCTTACTAAAGCATAAAATTTCCAGAGGAATACCTTGAGGTGTTGGCGCTAAATGCCTTACCATTAAGTATAGTTCTTTATTAATGGCTGGATGATTATGCAAATAAGCATCTGCATATTTTCTAAAGATCCCCAGATTGGTTTGATTTCTTCCATTTAATGGAAGTGAAGTATTAATGTCGTTTGTCCTGTTGTACTTATCTACTTCTTTTTGTCTATGCTCTACATATGGAGCAATAAGACTTATTTCTTTAAATTTTTCAAGATCTTTAGAAGTAACAAATTTCACAGAATTTTGTTTAATATTGATAGCTCGCTTTATTCTTCTTCCCGGTGATTCCTGCATTCCTCGCCAGTTCTGAAAAGAATCGGCAATTAAACTATAAGTTGGAATGGTGGTAAAAGTATTGTCAAAATTCTGAACACGAACTGTCGCAAGGTTTATTTCTGTAACATCACCATCTGCGCCATATTTACTGAAGGTGATCCAATCTCCAATTCTTACAATATCATTCACAGAGACTTGAATGGAGGCAACAAATCCCATAATGGTATCTTTAAAGATCAATAAGATAACCGCTGAAGCAGCTCCCAAAGAAATTGCAAAACTCATTACCGATCTGTTGAAAATTTCCGAGAAAATAAACATTAGCCCCACGATCCAAATAAAGATCATGAGCACTTGCATATAACTATCTAAGGGCTTATCAAAATAAGATTCCCTTGTTTTTAAATAATTTTTGCTTGTTCTAAGTAAACTTCTGAAGATCCAAATAACCAGAATAATTATATAGATATTGGTTACAAATAAAACTCCCCTTAATATAAATTGATGATCAATTAGAATGGTAGGAATAGTAGCGTAGATAAGTAGAATAGGGATGATTCTTCCCACATATTTTGGGAAGTTGCTTTTTATCAAGAAATCATCGAAAGTGGTTTTTGTTTTATTGGTAAATGCTTTAAACGATTCTATTACAAACCTTCTTAATACGTAATTTATAATAAGAACCATTCCAAAAAGTGCAGCAAGATTTATAGCAAGATTTAAATATGCAGCAGCTTCAGTATTCATTCCTTGACTAATAAAGTAGTCTTCAAGAAAACAGCTAACAAATTTTAAATCGATTATATCTTCAAACATATTATAATATCTTTTTTTCTACATAAAAAGGTCCAAAAGGGAGTACAGAGCATACTATTACCAAAAACAAGGTAGCAAGTTTCCAATTCAGCAATCTGTACATTATGATTGCGCCAACAAGGTAAGATATAAATAAGATTCCGTGAGCCATTCCAACAAAACCTACCATTGCTGGTGAGTTAAATAGATACTTTAATGGCATTGCTATAAATAACAGCAATAGAAAGGAAACTGCTTCTAATATACTTACTCCTTTAAAAATTTTGACCTTAGTTGATTTTTCCAATTTCATTAATTTTTGCAAAGATAATTTTAAAAATTAAAGATTGATGAAAAACCCCATTTTATAAGCGGTAATCTTGAGTGAACATGTTAAATATTCTTAAAATTTAAACGATAAAAATCAATAAGTAACTTCATTTTTTGCAAATTGAAGTAATTTGCAAGCTCTTAGAAAAAATATAAATGAAATCTAAAATATTAGTTACCGGTGGTCTGGGATTTATAGGGTCTCATACTGTTGTTGCGCTTCAGCAACAAGGATTTGATGTTGTGATTATAGATAACTTATCCAATTCCTCTTTAGATGTGCTGGCAGGTATTACAAAAATTACCGATATCACTCCAGAATTTGTAAATATTGATCTTCGCCACAAAGGAGAGGTGATCGATTTTTTTGAACAACATCAGGATATTTCAGGTGTAATCCATTTTGCTGCTTCTAAAGCAGTAGGAGAAAGTGTGGAGAACCCATTATTATATTACGAGAACAATTTATCTACGCTGGTCTATATCTTACAACAGTTAAGTAAAAAACAAAAAGCTAGCTTTATTTTTAGTTCTTCTTGTACGGTTTATGGACAAGCCGATAATTTACCTATCAATGAAAATGCACCAGTAAAAAAGGCAATGTCTCCATATGGTAATACTAAGCAGATAGGGGAAGAGATAATTATGGATACCTGTAAAGTATATCCAAATTTAAAAGCTATTTCACTTAGATATTTCAATCCTATTGGAGCACATACAAGTACAGAAATAGGTGAATTACCTATTGGAACGCCTCAAAACTTGGTTCCTTTTATCACGCAAACTGCCATTGGGAAAAGGGAACAACTATCGGTTTTCGGAAACGATTATCCTACTAAAGATGGTACTTGTGTAAGAGATTATATTCATGTGATGGATCTTGCCAAAGCACATGTGGTTGCGCTCAAAAAGTTGCTGGATGACGCTTCAGAAAAAAATTATGATGTTTTCAATTTGGGAACTGGAAGAGGAAATTCTGTGCTGGAAGTGATAGAATCTTTTGAGAGATCTACAGGAGAAAAATTACCTTATAAAATTGTGGATAGAAGAGAGGGAGATGTCACTGCCGCTTATGCAGATACGTACAAAGCAGAATTAGGATTAAATTGGAAATCTGAGCACAGTTTGGATGAAGCTTTGGAAAGTGCTTGGAAATGGGAAAAGAAAGTTTCAGAGAAAGAGAAAAAGGAAATATAATAGAATATAAATTAATAAAAAAGAGCCACTTAATTCAAGTGGCTCTCTTTTTATGTTTACTTCCCATTTACGTAAAATGCGTGGATCACACCAGGTATCCATCCCAATGCAGTTAGCAATAAACTAATTAAAAAAGTAGTTCCAATTCCATGTTTCAAAAACACAGCTAATGGAGGAAGTAATATATTAAGTATTATAGTAATTAATGACATTTGAAATAATTTATTGGTTATAATTTAAATTTAAGAACTTCGATATTTAGCTCCTAATAATCGTAATGGTTTAGCTATTAATTAACTAATTATAACTTCTCTTTAGCAATTCTATTTCTGATTAAGAAACGGTATCTTTGCAAATTCAAATAAGAATTATGAGTTTTACTGCAATTGGTGTTTCCAAAGATATAGACAAAGGTTTAAAGGAATTAGGGATAATTACACCTACAAAGATCCAAACGGCTGCAATACCTGTTTTATCTGTAGAGAATATAGATTTTGTAGGTCAGGCACAAACGGGAACCGGAAAAACAGCAGCTTTTGGTTTGCCTTTATTGGCAAGAGTAGATATAAGTAAGGATTATATTCAGGCACTTGTTTTGGCTCCAACAAGAGAATTAGGACAACAAATTGCAAAACAACTATTTAAATTCACAAAATACTCTGAACAGGTATTTACTGAAGCTGTTTATGGTGGAGAAAAGATAGATATTCAGATTAACAGATTGAAAAGACCAACACATATTGTTGTTGCAACTCCTGGTAGATTAATAGATCTTATAAATAAAAAAGCTTTAGATATTTCTAAAATTAGCACTTTGGTTCTGGATGAAGCAGATGAAATGCTAAGCATGGGATTTAAAGATGATCTTACAAAGATCCTAAGTAACACAAAAGGCGATCGAAATGTGTGGTTATTTTCTGCTACTATTCCTAAAGAGCTAAATGAAATTATAGAGAACTATGTTTCCAAAGATGCATTGAGGATTTCTATAGATAAAAATGATTCTGTAAACACTGGAATCGTACATCAATATGTTTCCGGGGACGACAATAATAAATTAGATACTTTGGCTGCCTTTCTTAAATCTCAAGGAAAACAAAGAGGAATCATCTTCACAAAAACAAAAGCAGCGGCAAAGATACTCGCAAAGCAATTGCATGCTAAGAATTATGAAGTAGGCTTGCTTGAAGGCGATATGCATCAAAAAGATAGAGATAAGGTGATGCGAGCATTTAAAAATAAAAGCCTACGTTTATTGGTGTCTACAGATGTTGCTGCCAGAGGTATAGATGTAGATAACTTGGCTTTTGTAGTTCATTATCAATTGCCAGATCAAACTGAATATTATACCCATAGAAGTGGAAGAACCGCTCGTGCTGGTAATACAGGATTATCACTAGTTCTAGTAAATCCTAAAGAGGCTAGAAGAATATTTGAACTGGAAAAAGAACTTGGTATAAAATTCACTAAAATAAAATAAGATGATCAATTAAATCGTCTATATTTTGCCAGCATAAATGTATAAATAGCGTAAGCTATAAAGCCAGCAGCAACAATACCCATCAACCATGAGCCATAGGAGGAATCCTCTAAAAAAGAGAATACATCTGAAGTGGTTTTTAACTTATTTGGATCTGAAGTGAAAGCTGCTTTAATAGCAAAGAATCCTAATATTAAAAAGACAACTCCTCTAGAAGCAAGACCGAAGTAAGCTGAATTATATATCGTTCTTTTCCGCTTTTTCTCACTTAAGGCTTTAGCACTGAATTTTTTTTCAAATTTATCTTTATTGATCCTTGTAAATTGATAGATCCCAATGCCAACCAAGACCACTCCAGCAATACCTAACACAACCAATCCTATATCAGTTGCTAGAAAACTGCTGTTCTTTCCTGAAGATCCAGATGAACTATTTGCTGAACCTACTGCATCCAGAAATGCTATTACTCCAAATCCTAGATACAATAGGCCACTTATGAAATAGCCTATTCGCTTTGCTTTAGCTTTTTTATCATCTCCTATATTTTCAGGATCTTTTATGGCTTGAGTCATTCTCCAAAATGCATAGCAAATTAAGCCAAGAGCTATTATAATTAATAGGATCTTCCCAAATGTTTGTTTTTCCAGAAAATCCAGAACTTGCATTTTTCCTGCTTTTTGACCGCCCATGTTAAAGGCTGCTAGAAATGTTAATATTCCAATAATGGCATATATAATTCCTTTTGCAACAAGCCCGGTTCGAGCGATGTTTTTTAGCTTTTTATTCATGATTTTTTTTAGTTGGTACCTAAATATATCAGAAAACTAAGAAACTTTAAATGGCTTTATAATTAAATTATGATTTTTAAAGAAGGAGGTGAAGGTTATCAATCTTTATGGATGAAACTTCAACTAATTGAAATGGCAGGGAGTGGATCAAATTGAAATATTAAAAACTCCGATATTTAGCAGAAAGAAACATATAAACCGCATAGCAAATAAATCCTAGAGCCACCATTCCTAGTTGAAAAGATCCCCAAAAGGAAGTCTCAATAAATGAGAAAACATCTGAAGTATTTTTAATTTCATTTAGATCTGCTGTGATAGCAGCTTTTAATGCAAAATAGCCAATGAGTAGAAATATTACCGCCCTTGCCGTCATTCCAATATATGCCGTGTTCTTAATGATCCTTCTTCTTTTTTCATCTGTCATGTATTCCAGATCGAATTTTCTATTGAAATTAGTTTTGAATAATCTGGTGATCTGATAGATTCCTCTACCCGCAAATAGTAGTCCTACTCCAGCCAATATCCAAAGTCCAGATTCTGTAGTTAATATACTGGAATCTTCTATTCCCGAATTCCCGGCTGTTCCCCCCGCTCTTAAAACCGATAGTCCGGCCAAACTAACATAGGTTATACCACTTATAAATAAAGCAAAGCGTTGACCCTTATTTTTGCTTTTACCATGTCTTTTTTGAGGATCAACAAAGGCTTGAGCAAATCTCCAAAATGCATAACAAAGTAAACCAATTGCCAATAAGATTAATAAGGTGCTTCCTAAATGCTGTTTTTCAATAAATCCTAGAACTTCTTCTTTGCCTGCTTTTTCCCCACCTAAATTTATAGCAGCCATAAATGTGAGTATACCTGTAACAGAATATATAACTCCTTTAGCTATATAGCCAGTTCTAGCAATGTTTTTTAAAGCACTCATTAATCGCAAAATGAAATGTAGTCCATATATTTTGGAAAAGGAAATCCATATTAATTTAGGAAGAAATTCAGTTTAGACCAGATAAATTATCAAACCATTTCGAAGATGACTAAAGCATATGCATAGAATCTAATAAACCTTAATAATCCATACATTAGATAACTCATAAAAGGAAATCTAATAATTCCTGCTGCAATACTGGTCATGGCAAAAGGGATAGGAAGTAAGGCTCCTACAATTATAAGAAAACCACCCCATTTCCGGGTGTTTTTGATATGTTTTGCCATGTTTGTTTCTATCTGTTTGTGCACTGAAGGAATTTTGGTGATTCCTACCCCAATAAAATAGGATACAATTCCTCCCATATAAGATGCCGCTGCCAACAAGGATAAAAAGAATATTGGAAATTCAGATTTTCCTGCCCAAGCAATAAATAACTCTGGTGGGATAATTCCAAGTAAAGATTCAGAGGCGAAGAATACACTTAAGATACCTATTGGGGAATAAGTCTCTGTAACTGTTACTAATAATTTATCAAGATCTAAAACAAAATAGTCTAAAGCGAAAATAGCAGCAATAAAAACCAAAATTGGAATAATTGCTTTTTTTACACTTTTGCCTACAAATCTGTAAAACCCTGTATATCCATAATACTGATGAAGCAAACGCACACGCGATTTCTTTTTAGATTTCGCTTCTTTTTCCATTCATGGGTTCTTTAATTTTGTTAGGTCGTGATTATTCTTGCGTACTTAGTTGAATAAAACACTGTAAAATTAATTATTTTTACTCAGCATATTCTGCAAGAGCTCGACTGTATTCTCTTAGATCTATAACATTATTCTTAATAGTAGTATCGTGCATTAAGGAAAGTAAATAATCAAGACTTTCTTGCGGAGAAGCTTCAGATGCTCCGTCATTGGTATCTTCTAACTCATTATCTAAAGGTTCATCTTCTGGAATAGGAATTTCAAAAGAATCATTTTCCTCTATATGTTCAAAAGTTAAACGTATAACTTTCGCTAAAAGTGGATTTTCTTCTTCTATCGCATACGGTCTTAATTGTTTTAGATCTTCTACTATCGTATTTGTAATTAATCCGTTACGCAATAGTTCCCGTTGTATCTTATCAATTAATTTTTGAGCTTTTGGATTTTTCAACTTTTATATTTTTTTAGTGTTACTATCTAATTCTGTAGCCGTATGCAAGCTCATTTTTATGGCTTTTATAGGGGAATCGCAAAGTTACTGCTTTAAAGGTTTTTTGAAACCATTTTGGCTATTTTTTATAAAAGAATCTATAGGCAGAATTAAAGTGCTCATTTCTAATAGATTTTCTGCTTCAAAAAAAGAATTAACAATTAATTAGTTTCAAAAATTTCACTCTCCCTAGCCTGTTTAGTAGCTTTAAACTCATTATTAAAATAACGAAAATGAAAAATTTTAAAGATAAGGTTGCATTAATAACCGGAGGAAGTAAAGGAATTGGATATGGAGTGGCAGAAGCTCTTATAAAATTAGGAATGAATGTGGCAATAACCAGTAGAACCTTACAAGCTTCAGAAAAAGCGAGTTCAGAATTAAAGAAATTAGGTGGGGGAGAAGTGCTTGCTTTAGAAGCTGACGTTCGAGATTATAATAGTCAGGAAAACGCAGTGAAAAAGGTTATTGATAAATGGGGCAATTTAGATGTAATAATTGCTAATGCGGGAGTAGGACATTTTGCTCCAATAGATGAACTTAGTGTTGAAGATTGGCAACAAACAATAGACACTAATTTAACTGGAGTTTTTTACAGCGTGAAATCCAGTTTAGAATATTTAAAAAAATCTGAAGGCTATATAATTACTATTTCCAGTTTGGCAGGAACTAATTTTTTCGCTGGAGGAACGGCCTATAACGCAAGTAAATTTGGCGTTACAGGATTTACACAGGCAGCTATGCTGGATCTAAGAGAATATGGGATAAAAGTAAGCACCATTATGCCGGGATCTGTATCTACGCATTTTAATGATCATGAACCAAGCGATAAGGATTCGTGGAAAATACAAAAAGAAGACATTGGAGAATTGGTTGTAGATCTATTAAAAATGAATTCTAGGAGCTTGCCAAGCAAAATAGAAGTTAGACCTTCTATGCCACCTAAATCATAGTTACAAGCTTTGTCTTGTAAAGTTTTAAAAAGTACTTAAGCCTAATCCAGTAATTCAATTCTGCAAATTAGTTGACTTCAGAAAATTGAATTTGCGGTGATCTTTTTATTACCAAAGGTTTAGCACGTTCGAAAATTTCTGAAATTCTTAAGCAATTAAAAAAGCTGAGTTCTGAAAAAGGAAATGGAAATTAACAGGAATTGTTGTTGTATAATTCAGAAAATCTAGAGAAGAGATTAAGAAGTTATCAATTGAATTTTTGGATTATAAAATACAATCAATACTACTTGTTATTTTTTTATACTTTCATTTTTGTAAGCAACTCAATTTAAATAAGCTTAATGAAAATCGCACTTTTTTCAGATATACATTCCAATTTACCTGCTTTACAAGCCTTTTTTAAGGATCTTGATTCAAAAGAAATAGATGCAGTTTATTGTTTAGGAGATCTGGTTGGATATAATATGTGGCCCAATGAAGTAATAAACGAAATTAGAGCACGAAAGATTCCTTGTCTTGCCGGAAATTATGATTATGGTATAGGTAGAAAAATAAATGGCATATAAAACAGATGAAGATAAAGCCAATGGTGCTGTCTACATTAAGTTAACAAACAGTTTAATAGGAGATTCTGAAAGAAATTACTTAAGAACTTTACCCTCACATATAAATCTAAAATTCAAACTAAATGATGAGGAATCTATTAATTTACTATTGGTGCATGGAAGTCCTCGAAAAATAAATGAATATTTATTCGAAGAAAGATCTGAAACTAGTTTATTGAGAATTATGGAGGAGGCAAATGCAAATATTCTATGTTTTGGGCATACCCATAAACCTTATCACAAAATTCTATCAAGTGGTGAAAATTTTAAAAATGCTATTAATATTGGCTCTGTTGGAAAACCAAAAGATGGGAATCCTTTTGGTGGTTACGTTATAATTACTTTATACCACAACTTTTCTTTAAAAGACAAGAATGCCTTAAAGGTAGAATTTATAAGATTCCAATATGATATTGAAAAAGAAGCACAAGCAATAGAAAACAGTAAACTTCCAAACGCTTATGCAGCTTTACTTAGGTATGGGAAATAGACGTTGGGCTTACTCAGATAAATCATTTCTACTTACTTAAAATATTTGATAAATCTAAAATTCGTTAATCTACTAACCTTTATGTTAGAAAGTTTAACTGATCTTATAATTGAAGTTAAACTAAAGCTAAACAGGACTTTAAATGATAAAAATATGTTCATGAATTTGTATTTTGATTAAAACCAAGAAAAAATAATTATGAGCATCAAAGGAAAAACAATTATAATAACAGGAGCATCTAGCGGAATTGGAGAAGCAACTGCATTAAAATTATCTAAAGAAGGAGCAAATGTAGTATTAACCGCTCGTAGAGAAGATAAACTGAAGGAATTACAAAAGAAAATAGAAAAAAATAAAGATGGTGGAAAAGCGATTGTAATTACAGGTGATGTAACCAACAAAGAGAATTATAAAAAAATTGTTAAAAAATCTTTAAAGGAATTTAAAAGTATTGATGTTATAATAAATAACGCAGGCCTAATGCCTTTATCTTATATAAAAAATCTGCACACAGATGAATGGGATAAAATGATAGATGTAAACATAAAAGGAGTCTTAAATGGTGTAGCTGCCGTTTTACCAACAATGATGGATCAAAAAAGCGGACATATAATTAATATTTCTTCTAGTGCAGGAAGAAAATACTATCCTGGTGGAGCAGTTTATTGTGCAACAAAATCTGCTGTCAAAATGTTTTCTGAAGGATTGAGACAAGAGTTGGCACCAACTTATGGAATAAACGTTACTTCAATTGAACCGGGATTTGTTTCTACAGAACTTACAAAAACTATTACTGATGAGGAAATTAAAAAAGATCTAATACCAATGGTTAAGGATCTAACCACTTTAGAGGCTGAGGATATTGCAAATGCTATTTATTATGCGTTAATACAACCTAAAAGAGCTAATATTAACGATGTTTATATCATGCCTACCAATCAGAAAGAGTAAGTTATGATTTAATAATTTTATTTGATGCTACAAGAATTTAGATTTTTGTAGCATTATTTATTTGTTGTAAATCCAATCATAAATCATGTCAATTAATTAACTCATAGAAATATGATAATTGCCTAATAATTAGTAATTTAAAGTATCCAAATCTTTAATTATTAACTATGAAAACAAAAGTACTATTTTTCGTCAGCTTATTTTTGGTCGTTAGTTTTTGCGAACGGGAGGAGCATCCAGGCAAAGAAATAATATTTGAGAATACAACCTTTATTTACAAATACTTCAAAACAGAGAAAGAATGCAATGATGCTCAGACTTCAGATTTTTTTATCAATTGTCATTCTCAGCTCAATTTTATGGAGGATGGTGTAGCAGAGATCATTATAACAGATATTATTTGGAGAGGTGAATACCGGGTTATAAAAAAAAGCATTATCCTCACATTTCTTAATAATCCAGAAATCCCGGAAGAAACATTAGTATTTAAGATCTTAAACGAAAATAAATTGAAACGTATAGATGATAAAACCATCTGGGAAAGATTAGAAGGTGATTCCATCTGGGATAAAGATTTCTAAAATTTTAAACTTTTACAATCATTTTCCCTTTATTCTTTCCTTTAAAAAGATCTAGAAACGCTTGCGGTGTTTTATCAAATCCTTCCACTATAGTTTCGGCATATTGAAGCTTACCGTCTTGCAGCCAGGTTCCTAATTGCTTTATAGAAGGTCCAAACTCTTTTATATAATCTCGAACTGTAAAGCCCTGCATAAGTACACTTTTCTTTATCAATGTCCCTTCGTGTCTAGGTCCAGTAGGAGTACCAGTTGCATTATATAGAGAAATTGCTCCACAATTGATCACCCTTCCAAATTTATTGATATTTGCTAAAGCGGCATCCAAAATTTCACCACCAACATTATCAAAATATACATCTACTCCAGTAGGACATGCTTTCTTAATATATTCTTCTATGTCTGATGATGTTTTGTAATTGATCCCGCCATCAAAATTAAAATCTGATATAAGTTTATTTATTTTCTCATCAGATCCTGCAATTCCAACAACTCTACATCCTTTAATTTTTCCAATTTGTCCAACAATACTGCCTACAGCTCCAGCAGCTCCTGAAACTAAAAGAGTTTCTCCTTCTTTTAATTTACCTATTTTTTCTAATCCTAAGTATGCCGTGATTCCTGTTAACCCAAGAACTCCTAAAAACGCAGTTAGTGGAGCAATGTTCTTATTTACTTTATTTAAACCTGCACTAGAAGAAACTTGATATTCTTTCCATTTAAGCATCCCAGTCACATGGTCTCCTTCTTTAAAATTTGAATTATTGGAAGCTATTACTTCTCCAATAATTCCAGATTCTAATGGCTCATTTACTTTAAAGGGTTCTATATAAGATTCTACATCTCGCATTCTTCCCCGTAAATAAGGGTCTACAGATATATATTCTGTCTTGATCAATATTTCTCCATCTTCTGGTTTTGGTGTCTCTTCTTCCTTTAACTCGAAGTCTGATAATGAAGGTATTCCTGCGGGTCTGGTTCTTAAGTATATTACTTTATTCATAATATTATTCTTTAGTTTAAGACTAATAGTTTCGGTGGAACTTTAGAAATATAAAGCTATTCAATTTTATTTCTATAGAAGTTTTGAGGACTAAAAAAATCACTTTTTTCAGAAAAGATTAACGCTCCATGTAGCTAATGCAATTACCTTTGTTTTAAAGCGCATAATTATAATTTGAGTAAGCTAAGCCTAAAATTAACCGATTTCTATCAGGAAATTATTCACTTTCTAAAAAGTACTGACTTTACGAAGGCTATAATTTTAGGAACTGGAATTACTATACCAATAATTATAGGTGTTTATTTAGGTTATTTAGAAATAGGTCTTGCCATAGCAATAGGAGCACTTTTAAGCTCGCCTAGTGATGTCTCCGGAAGTTTTAGAAATAAAAATATAGGCATTCTAATGTCGGCGGCTTTTGCAGTATTTGCAAGCTTACTCGGGGGTTATTTTAAATTTTCTATCTGGCTAACAATTCCATTTCTGGGTGTTGTAATGTTTGCTATTTCATATTTTTCAGTGTATGGCTTTAGAGCTTCGTTGGTAAGCTTTTCCGGATTATTTGCATTGGTTTTAAGTTTTGCTAACATTTCTAATGTGTTAGAGATCTATGAGCGCGCAATACTAATAGGTGTAGGAGGAGTATGGTATTTACTATTGACTGTAGCCTGGCATAAATTAAATCCCAGAGCTTTAACAGAACAGTTCTTGTCTCAAGGCTTGATCCTTACTTCAGAATATCTTGCGATTCGCGGAAAATTATTGGATGCATCTGCAGATCGAGAGGCATTACAAAAGAAATTATTTGATATTCAATCTGAACTAAATATAAATCATGAAATGCTGAGGGATATTCTAATCTCTAGCAGAAAATCTTCAGGAAATTCAAATTTTGAAAGAAGGCGATTATTAATATTTATTCAGCTTGTAGATGTTTTAGAACTAGCCATGGCCAATCCTGTAAATTACAATAGGATGGATGAATTGCTCATTGCATATCCACATAAAGTTTCAGTATTTC
>JBBSVD010000003.1:0-64287 GCA_038233835.1 Flavobacteriales bacterium
CCACGCTTCTCATTTTTAAGCTCCATAACAAATGCCAATTTCTCTGCATCTATTCCATCTTCATCCAAGATATATCCACCAGAATCTGACATTGTGATTACTTTGGCACCTAATTGAGTTGCTTTTTCTGCAGCATACTGCGCAACATTTCCAGAACCTGAAACCACTACTGTTTTACCATCTAAAGTATCTCCTTTTAAAGCCAACATATTTTGTGCAAAGTATACGTTCCCATATCCTGTAGCTTCTGGACGAATTAATGAACCTCCATAAGAACGTCCTTTTCCAGTAAGGATTCCTGTAAATTCATTTCTAATACGCTTATATTGTCCAAATAAAAATCCGATCTCACGACCTCCAACTCCAATATCTCCAGCGGGCACATCTGTGTCTGCTCCAATATGGCGTTGTAATTCTGTCATAAAGCTTTGGCAAAATTTCATTACTTCATTGTCTGATTTTCCTTTAGGATCAAAATCAGATCCACCTTTACCACCACCCATTGGCAATGTGGTTAAGCTGTTTTTGAATACCTGCTCGAAAGCTAGGAATTTCAAAACACTAAGGTTAACAGTAGGGTGAAATCGCAAACCACCTTTGTAAGGTCCAATTGCAGAATTCATCTGAATTCTAAAACCACGGTTGATCTGTGTTTGTCCTTTATCGTCTAACCATGGCACTCTAAACATGATAACGCGCTCTGGTTCTACCATACGCTCTAAAAGCATGGCATTCTGATATTTTTTATTCTTTTCTATAAAGGGTATAACCGTTTCGGCAACCTCATGTACAGCTTGCATAAATTCTGGTTCGTTCTGATTTCTCATAGATACGATTTCCAAAAAATCTTTTACACTTTGCTCCATAATGTAGGATAAATTGTTAATTATAACGTTTTCGTAATTAGTTGCAAATATAAATTATATATGAAGAAGTAGCTTGAAATTTTACATTTTGATATAATATTAACTCTTTATTTTACTAGCTTACATAAGTAGTACTATATGTTCTATCTTCGTTAGTTCCATTTTTATATATTTGTTTATACATCAACTCGTTGTGAATGGTGCGATTCCGACTAATAATGTTAATCTCAATCCTCCTACTATTCTGCAAGGAAAGTGGGTTTGCCCAACTCGGAATCTCGCATGAGATAGGGGTTTTGGCAGGGCCTACCTCATTTTTAACTGATTACGGGGAGCGTTATAATCTTCAAAATAACATAAGCAATTCAGGATTTGGAGTTGGTCTAGTGCACTACATGAATTTTGCCTATAAAGCAGAGTGTAATTGCTATACTGTAGATCGTTATTTTAACGATCACTTTAAAATTAGAACCGAATTAGATTATTTTAAGACAAATTTAGAGCATTTTGGCCCTGTTGCCGATAAAAATACAATTGGAGGAAAACTACTTCGAGGGATGCATGGTAAAACCCAAACCCTAGAAATTGGAACACATTTAGAATATTACCCACTTAGCATTAGAAATTACGCTTCTTTCTCTTACCTTTTTATGCCCTTTGTTAGCTTAGGAGTTCATTTTGTGAATTATAATCCAGACGCCTATTCAGATTTTGGCCCTTTAAGCGATCCGGACAATATTTTTCCAACATTTGTAGGTGGAATAGATCTAGATGGCGGCTCTTCGTGGGCCCTAGTTGGCATTGCCGGAGCGAGATATAAATTAGGTGTTTCCAGTGATCTTCAAATAGAAGGTCGATTTCAGTATTACGATGTAGACTGGATAGATGGACTTAACATAGATGCACCACAAAACAAATTTAATGATGTGGTGTTTTGGGTTAATGTAGGATATATTTATTATCTAAATTATTAAAGCAAAAAAAAGGCTTTAAATCAAGAACCTCGGGGCAAGCCCAAGAGATATGAATTGGAAAATCCTTTTAAAAGTTCGAGGCTAGCCTTGGGCCAATTAAACCCTCAATGAGGGTTTAAAAATTTTATAAGCATTCTGGCCTAAAGCTTGTTTTAGATCTTCAATTAAATCTTCTTCATCTTCAATCCCTACACTTAATCTGATTAAAGAATCTACTACTCCGGTTTTTTCTCTTTCTTCCTTTGGAATAGAAGCGTGCGTCATGCTCGCCGGATGTCCAGCTAAAGACTCTACTCCTCCTAATGATTCGGCTAAAGTAAAAACCTTTAAATTTTCTACTACTTTTACAGCGCTTTTCAAGGTTTTTTCTGCTGTTGTAAAAGAGATCATTCCTCCAAAACCACTCATTTGTGCTTTTGCTATATTATGATTTGGATGATCTTCAAATCCAGGCCAGTAAACTTTATCTACTTTTGGATGATTTTTTAAAAATCTTGCAACTTTCTCTCCATTTTCACAGTGTCTCTGCATTCTAATATGCAAAGTTTTAATTCCGCGAAGTACTAGAAAACTATCCTGCGGCCCGCATATGGCACCACTCGCGTTCTGAATGAAATATAATTTATCTGCAAGAATTTTATCTTTTACAACTAAAGATCCCAATACTACATCACTATGTCCACCTAAATATTTGGTAGCACTATGCATCACAATATCTGCTCCAAGATCTAGCGGTTGTTGTAAATAGGGAGTTGCAAATGTATTATCTACAGCCAAAAGTATGTTGTGCTTTTTAGCGATTTTAGAACACGCAACAATATCAATAATTTTCATCGTTGGGTTGGTAGGAGTTTCTATCCAGATCAATTTTGTGTTATCGTTGATATACTCATCTATTTTGGCTGCATTTTGCATTCCGATAAAATGAAATTTTATTCCCAATCCTTCAAAAATCTTAGTGAAAAGGCGGTAAGATCCTCCATAAAGATCATTGGTAGAAATGATCTCGTCGCCAGGCTTGAACAACTTCAGAACAGCATCTATAGCTGCCAATCCAGAGCCAAATGCCAATCCAAATTTTCCATTCTCGATACTGGCGAGAGATCTTTCTAATGCAGATCTGGTTGGATTTCCACTTCGGGAATACTCGTAGCCTTTATGGCCGCCAGGAGTAGTTTGTGAGTAGGTAGTTGTTTGATAGATAGGAGGCATTACAGCGCCAAAAGCCGGATCTATATCATGTTGTCCTCCGTGAATGGTTTTCGTATTAAATTTCATAAAAAATATTTGAATCAAATGTATTACTCGTATTGGGGAACTACAAAATAGCACGTACCTTTATCCCTAATTTAACATAGAAATCCTGTTGTGAAAAAACTGTTTTTTGCCTTAGCGATCAATTTAGTGCTTATTGGCTGTAATAAAGACGTTGCCGAATTAAAATTTAACGATATAAGTATCGAAAAAGTTTCCGAAATAAACTGCAAATCCGAAGAAGAAAACTGCACATTTATTAGTTTAAAAGTTCCCCTGGCAGAAGGAGATGATGAGCGAAGCAAACTTATTAATTCTCAAATCACACAGCATATAATTCAATTGGTAGATTATCAAGACCAAGAAAATCTTGAATCGCTAGAGAATTTAGCGCAACAATTTATTCAAGATTACGAAACAACTTCTACCGAGTTCCCGGAATTTTACATTCCGTGGGAAGCTTATGTAGAAAGCGAAATTACGCATGATACCGAAGAATTGATCTCCATTCAATTTGAACTATCCTTATTTACCGGCGGTGCACATGGATATACAAGTACTACTTATCTTAATTTTGATCCTGAAACAGGAAATTTACTTAGTAGCAAAGATCTATTTTCTGATAAATTTAAAGATTTCGCAGAAAAACGCTTCAGAACTAAAAATGAGATTCCGACAACTGAAGATATCAATAGCACCGGATTCTATTTTGAAAATGACACTTTTCAATTACCTCAGAATATCGGTTTCAAAAAAAATAAAGTGATCTTAAGATATAATGCCTATGAGATCGCATCTTATGCAGATGGGAACATCCAAATGGAATTCACTCTGGAAGAATTGAAGCCATTCGCTAATTTTCTTTAAATTTGAAAAATCAATAAGCAGTTTCCTTTTAACTAAAAAGCGACTACTTTTTTAGTTTTAAAAAATGAAAAAGATCTACCACCTTTCCTCTTGTTCTACCTGTAAAAGGATTTTGAATGAATTGGAACCATCCTCTGCATATATATTGCAAGACATTAAGCAAGAAGCCATCACAGAAGAGCAATTGGACGAAATGGAAGAACTCGCTGGTAGTTATGAAGCTTTATTTAGTAAGCGAGCGCAATTATACAAAGACAAGAATTTAAAAAATGAGGCTTTAGATGAAGATAATTACAAGAATTTAATCTTGGAACATTACACTTTTCTGAAGCGTCCTGTGATAATAAATAATGACAAGATCTTTATTGGAAATTCTAAAAATACTATAGAAGCTGCGAAAAATGCGATGAATGAATAGCCGCACTCTAGCTATTCTAGCCGCGACTGGAGCCAGTACCATTTATGGTATTAACCATACCATTGCAAAGGGATTGATGCCAGTTTTTATTCAACCATATGGGTTTATTTTTTTGAGGGTAACCGGAGCCGCAATTTTATTTTGGATCATCAGTTTTTGGGGGCCGAAGGAAAAAGTGGCAATGAGCGATTGGACTCGGATTGTATGCTGTGCTATTTTTGGTATGGTAATTAATATGCTAATGTTCTTTAAAGGTCTGAGTCTTTCCACCCCAATTAATAGCTCCGTAATTATTACGGTTTCCCCAATTTTAGTGCTTCTTTTAGCAGCAGTGCTTATAAAAGAGAAGATAACGCTTATAAAAACTATTGGAATTGTAATAGGCCTTGCCGGTGCTTTATCCTTGGTATTGTTCAGTAATACTAAAACTACAAATGCACCAAATATTCCATTGGGAAATATGTTATTTATAGTTAATGCATTTTCTTACGGGATCTACCTGATCTTGGTAAAACCTTTAACTGCTAAATATCATCCGTTTACGCTCATGAAATGGTTATTTCTGTTTGCAGTGATTATAAATTTCCCTATTACAATTTCTGAATTTTCTCAGGTGGAATGGTTAGAGTTACCTACACATGCCATTTGGAAAATGGGCTTTGTGATCGTGGGAACTACCTTTCTAACCTATCTAATGAATATTTATGCGCTTAAGGAACTTAGTGCAGCAACGATAAGTGCCTTTATCTACCTTCAACCTTTAATAGCAATTACCTTTGCAGTTGCTACGGGCGCAGACTCTCTCGATTTAATTAAGATAACAGCTGCATTATTAGTGTTTACAGGTGTATATTTAGTGACTAAAAAACCAAAACCGACTAATGTTTCGGTTCCAGATGTTTAGGGACTTTCCCAAATTTTCGAGTATCGTCTTTAGTTAAGATTTTAAAATCATCTGTATGAGATATTTTATTTAGATCTTCTTTAAGTTCTTCTGGTAAACCAACCAGTTTACGTTCTACTAAATCTATCCAGCCTCCCATAGCTTCACAAGTTGCAAAATTCTTCCCATTATGATCGTAAAAATTATGAACAAACTCAAAGTACATCCCATCTTCAGATAAACCCTTCAGCTCTAAACTTACCGTAACAGGTTTTCCCATAAAAGCTTCACGGAAATAGTAAATATGCTCATGAAATACCACAGGGCCAAGGTTTTTTTTGGCTAATTCTCTTGGATCAAATCCATTATCCATGAAATATCCCATTCGGGTATGACTCATAAAATTGATGAATGCCGAGTTAGCTAAATGCCTATTTGCATCTATATCACTCCATCTAATTTCGAATTCCTTTGTGTACATTTTCTTTGATTTTGGATAAAATTACTAAATTTTATTATGCGCGCATAGTTAACACTGCTAAGTATATCCCAAATTAATTCCCGAGATTTGCGAAATATGCCACTACTTAAGAGTACATACGATCCACCTGCTATTTTTAGAAATTATCATATTTCTACTATTTACGCTTCCAAATTTAGGCAGATTCCAAAGGTTCCACAAACCAGAGAGCGTTTAGTCCTAGAAGATGGCGATTTTTTGGATCTGGACTGGAGTTACAGCAAATCATGTAAATCTAACAAAGTGCTTATTATTTTGCATGGTTTAGATGGCAATGCACAAAGACCATATATGTTGGGGATTGCCAGATATTTTAACCTGAATGCTTGGGATGTTGTTGCCATTAATTTTAGAGGCTGTAGTGGAGAGATCAATAAACTATATCGATCCTATAATGCGGGGGCAAGCGAAGATCTTTCACAAGTGGTTTCTCACGTACTTTCTAAGAATAAATATGAAATTTTGGCAGTTAACGGGTTTAGCTTAGGTGGAAATTTAGTGCTGAAATATTTGGGAGAAGGAAATGATCTTCCCAAAGAGCTAAAAGCTGGAGTAGCTATATCGAGTCCATGCGACCTATATGCCTCCTTAAAAAGATTGGATGAAAACAAGAACTGGCTCTACTCAACACGTTTTGTGCTCATGCTAAAGCAGCAATTAAGGTTACGGGAAAAGTATTTTCCTGAACAACTTTCCAAGAAAGAGATCGCTGCCTGTTCAAACTTATATGCCATAGATGAGTTATACACAAGTAAAGCTCACGGATTTAACGATGCTATGGACTATTATAAAAAAAGTAGCGCGCTACAATATATTCCAAACATCAACATTCCAACTTTAATGATAAATGCTGAAAATGATGGATTTCTTTCCGAAAATTCATCACCTACAGAAATGGCAGTAGCTAACAAATCCTTTTTTATGGAAACTCCAAAATATGGTGGGCATGTTGGCTTTCTTCAGAAGAAAGAAGAAACCTATACCGAGGAGCGCGCTTTGCAGTTTATATCTTCTCATATATAATCCAGAGTTTCCTCAACTTTCTTTTTCCTGCTTAAGATTTGCTTATCTTTGCCCAATCTTTTAAAAATCTAGCATGATTCAATCAATGACCGGTTTTGGAAAAAGTACTTTACAACTACCTTCCAAAAAAATTACCATAGAAATTAAATCTCTTAACAGCAAAAGCTTGGATTTAAATGCCAGAATACCTGGGCAATACAGAGAAAAAGAGCTTTTATTAAGGAATATTATTTCTAAATCACTTACACGCGGTAAAGTAGATTTTTCTCTTTATGTAGAGATCACAGGAGAAGAGACCACTGCTTGTGTAAATCCGGTTGTAGTAAAAAAATATATGCAACAATTAAGAGAAATTGCAAATGCAGAAGATGATGAATTGTTGAAAATGGCTATTAAAATGCCAGATGCAATGAAGACGGAACGTGAAGAAATAGACGAAACTGAATTCCAAGAAATAGAAACTACCCTAACTGAAGCTCTAAAAGAGATAAACACTTTTAGAAACGATGAAGGGAAGGCTTTAGAAAATGATCTTGTTTTTAGAGTTGCTAATATTCACCGATTATTACAGGATATTATTGCAATGGATCCAGATAGAATAGAGGGAGTAAGAGAGCGATTACGTAAAGGTGTGGCAGAACTACAAGAAAAAGTAGATGAGAATAGGTTTGAACAGGAATTGGTTTATTATATAGAAAAGTTTGATATTACCGAAGAGAAAGTGCGTCTAGAGAACCATTTATCTTATTTTAATGAAACTTTAAATTCTGCCGATTCTAATGGCAGAAAATTAGGTTTTATTTCTCAAGAGATGGGACGAGAGATCAATACTATTGGGAGTAAATCCAATTATGCGCCTATGCAGCAATTGGTAGTTCAGATGAAGGATGAGCTGGAAAAAATAAAAGAACAACTTTTAAACGTGCTGTAATGAAAACTGGTAAATTAATTGTTTTTTCTGCGCCCTCGGGATCTGGAAAAACAACCATTGTCCAACATTTACTTTCAAAACCAGAATTGAATTTAGAATTTTCAATTTCAGCAACCTCCCGTGAGCCTAGAGGTGATGAAGTGGAAGGAAAAGATTATTATTTCTTGAATTTACATGAATTCAAGCAAAAAATAAAGAATGTAGAGTTCTTGGAATGGGAAGAAGTTTATAGAGATAATTTCTACGGTACTCTAAAAGCAGAAATAGAACGTATTTGGGCAGCTGGAAAGAATGTGATCTTCGATATAGATGTGGTAGGAGGTTTAGATATTAAACACATTTACCCAAAACAAACCCTTGCGGTATTTGTAAAACCACCAAGTATCGAGGAATTAAAGATCCGCTTAAAGAAACGCAAGACCGAGAGCGAAGACAAAATAAATATGCGTGTAGCAAAAGCTTCTATAGAACTTGCAACTGCACCGCAATTCGATTTTATTATAGAGAATAACAATTTGCAAGACGCGTTAAATGAAGCTTACGATCTTGTATCCACTTTTGTTGACGCAAATAGCGAGGTAGAATGAAAAAAAAGATAGGTTTATATTTTGGCACATTTAACCCTATCCATTCCGGACACCTTATCATTGCGAATTATATAGTAGAATTCTCTGCACTTGATGAAGTTTGGATGGTTGTTACGCCACATAATCCCTTCAAAAAGAAAAGCAGTCTCCTAGAAAATCATCATCGTTTTGAAATGGTTTATCAGGCTTGCATGGATTATGAAAAGCTAAAACCAAGCGATATTGAATTTAATCTTGTGCAACCTAATTATACTGTAAATACCTTAATACAATTGGAGGAGAAATATCCCGATCTGGAATTTTCTTTAATAATGGGTGAGGATAATTTAAAAAGCTTTCATAAATGGAAAAATTATGAAGTAATTCTGGAAAGATATTCTATATATGTTTATCCAAGGATCTCAGAAGGCGTGGTGGAGAATGAATTTACTTCTAATGCAAAAATTACACGCGTCTCTGCGCCTATAATTCAGCTTTCTTCAACCTTTATTCGTAATTCCGTTAAGGATGGGAAAAACATTAGACCTATGTTACCTGAGAAGGTTTGGGACTATTTGGATAAGATGAATTTTTACAAATAAAAAACTGTTTAAAAAATTATTTAGGTAGTTCGGTTGAGTTAATTGATCCTACTTTTTTCATTGTGGAACTATAACATAGCACTTCGACTGCGCTCAATGTAACACCCTTAAATCTTTTAAACAGTCTTTAATATATTCTTATTTCTTCAGAATTGGTATTCTTAAAACCTGTCCTGGATAAATCTTATCTGGATCTGTAAGCATTGGTTTATTGGCTTCAAATATCTCTGGATATTTATTTGCATCTCCATAATGCTCTTTTGCAATCTTGCTTAAATTGTCTCCGCTTTTTACTGTATGAAATACTGCTTCAGGTTCTTTATTCTCCACTTCCATGTTATCATCTACCTGCGCAATACCTTCCACGTTACCAACAACTAAAATAATTTTTTCTCTTGTAGATTGATCTAGCGCTTTACCACTTATGGTCGCCATATCTCCACTTATATGGATTTTTAAATTATCTATTTTAAGATTTAGATCCTTAATTGTCTGTTCTAGCTTGTTAGCAGCTTTTACATTTTCAAGTTCTTCTTCTTTGCTTTTATCAGCGGCAGAAACCGCTGAACTATCTTTTGTATTTTTTCTAGATCCAAAAATTTTGGCTCCAGCATTCTTAATAAAAGTAAATAATCCCATTTGTTTTTTTTGGTTAGATTTCTTCTTACAAATTACAAAGAAGCACCTATACAAGATACAAATTAAATACTAAAGTTTTGTTAGTATTTAAAAAACAGCATAGAGAAAGATCCCGATGCTGTTTCCTAAAATAACCAACCAAAAAACTAATTGTGAAGTGGAATCACCTTAATGAAATCCGACTTTCTTTATTATAACGCAAAATAATATTGAAGATTGTAATATTTAATTAATATTTTTCGCTGAATTTGCATTGTGTTAAATTTATGTATTTTTGAACTGAATAAAATTTATTATGAATAACACTCCGAAATTTGGTGTATTTGGCGGCGGAAGTTGGGCTACTGCGATCGTGAAAATGCTCAGTGAAAATCTAGAAGATATCAATTGGTATATGCGTAGCGAAACTGCCATTGACCATATACAAACTCAAGATCACAACCCTAATTATTTAAGTTCTGTAGAATTTGATGTCAATCAACTTAAGTTGAGCAGTGATATAAATGAAGTTGTTAGAAATTCAGACTATTTAATTTTTGCTATCCCTTCTGCTTTTGTGAAACGAGAACTAGATTTACTTACAGAGTCTTTAGAAGGTAAAGTAATATTTTCTGCGATTAAAGGAATAGTTCCGGAAACAAGCTTGATAGTTGGAGAACATTTTAATCAGGAATACGGAGTGCCAGAAGATAATATTGGCGTGATCACTGGGCCATGTCATGCAGAAGAAGTTGCGCTAGAACGCCTATCCTATCTTACCATAGCCTGTCTAGACGAGGAAAAAGCTAAGATTGTAGCCAATAATTTACAGAGCGATTATATTACTTGTAAGACCAGTGATGATGTAACGGGTACAGAATATGCCGCAATGCTTAAAAATATATATGCAATTGCTGCAGGAATAGCTCATGGGTTAGGATATGGAGATAACTTCCAGAGCGTGTTAATGAGCAATGCCATTCGCGAGATGAAGAAATTCATCAAGAAAGTGCATAAGATGAAACGAAACATAAACGACTCTGCCTACTTAGGCGATCTACTGGTTACTGGATATTCTGTTTTTAGTAGAAACAGAATGTTCGGAAATATGATAGGAAAAGGCTACACCGTAAAAAGTGCTCAAATGGAAATGAGCATGGTTGCTGAAGGTTATTATGCAACAGAAAGTGCTTATAAGATTAATAGAGAAAAAGGAGCGAAAACTCCAATTATAAATGCGGTTTATAGCATTTTATATGAAGGTAAAAATCCAAAGCCCGTCTTTCAAAAATTAGCCGAAAAATTAGACTAATACGAAGGTTTAGCTTCAAAGAAAATCAACTTATTTAAATTTATGAATAACTCTATCCTAAAGGGCAGCTTGTTAGTTGCTTTGGGAGCTTCTAGTTATGGAATGCTTACAACCTTTGTGAAAATGGCATATGCTGAAGGTTATACCTCCTATGAGATAACTTTTTCCCAAATGTTACTTGGCCTAGTTGGCCTTATAATTATCAACCTCCTTTTTGTTAGAGAAAAGCAAATATATACAGCAGAAACTAAGACCAAAAGCATACTTAAATTGATGGCAGCAGGAACCTCCTTAGGCCTAACTAGTATCTTTTATTACATCTCGGTTAAATATATTCCGGTATCGATTGGAATAGTGCTCTTAATGCAAAGTGTTTGGATGGGAGTTCTGTTTGAAGCTTTTATGGCAAAGAAAAAACCAGGAATTAATAAAATTCTGGCGGTTATAGTTATTTTAGTTGGAACTGTGCTAGCAACCAATTTGCTTATGAATGATATTGAACTGGACTGGATAGGAGTTGGCTGGGGCTTGTTAGCTGCCATTTCATATACAGTTACTATTTACACTTCAAATAAACTGGCATTGCATTTACACTCTTTTAGAAGAAGCTTGTGGATGATGCTGGGAGGAACTTTAATTATAGCTATTATCTCTGCTCCCTATCTTTTAGAGCAATTTAACTTAGAGATCTTTATGAAATGGGGACCAATTTTAGCTTTATTCGGGACAATTCTACCTCCTATTCTATTTACTTCCGGAATGCCAAAAATAAATGTTGGTCTAGGAGCAATAATATCTTCAGTAGAATTGCCAGTTGCGGTGCTCTTGGCATATTTACTATTAGATGAAGTGGTAAATTTCTATCAATGGTTAGGAATTATTATCATTCTAGCATCGGTGATCTTGATGAATATTAAGAAGCTTAATAAAGCTGATAAATAAGCTAGATCTAGTTTGCTAGTATTCCGGGAAGATTCATTATTGGTATATCACCAAGAGCACTTTCCTTAATGCTCCCATTACTGAATGTAAAAGTGCGTTCATACATTTTGCCATCTGCAAAAAACGTAACAGCAAACTTATTTTCTAGTTGCAGTAATTTTTCTTGTAAGTACTCGATCTTGGCAAAGTATTTAGCAGGTAATACTTTTATAGAATGTCTCATTGGCGGAGTGATCTTCTTTTCATTAAAACCACTGCTTACAATAAGAATCATTTCTAGAGGATCATTCCTATCATTAATAATGTAGGCGTTCCAATCCATGGTCTTATATTCCGGATGTTGCTCATACACCGCAGCCACATAAACCCCTTTTACCTCTGGTATCTCAATATCCTTTCTCAAATCTTTTCGAAGGTATGTTTTATCTTTCGCCAAACGATCCAAAGAATGATGGCTGCAGCAATAAATAGCACAGCACCAATAGCGATCTTAATAACCGCAAGAATAAAAGTTACATAAATAATCACCGCAAAAATTACAATTGCGATCAAAAAGAATCCCATTTTTTTCATTATAAAGCAGATTTAAATTGTTCAAGAAAGCGTACATCATTTTCGTAAAACATTCTGATGTCTCCAATTTGGTAAAGTAACATAGCAATTCGTTCTATTCCCATTCCAAAAGCGAATCCGGTATATTCTGTAGGATCTATTCCGCAATTTTTAAGAACATTGGGATCTACCATTCCACATCCCATGATCTCTAACCAGCCAGTACCTTTTGTAATGCGATAATCAGTTTCTGTTTCCAGTCCCCAGTAGATATCTACCTCTGCACTTGGCTCTGTAAATGGAAAGTAAGAAGGTCTTAACCTTATCTTCGATTTCCCGAAAAGTTGTTTGGTAAAATAAAGCAAAGTTTGCTTTAGATCTGCAAAGGAAACATCCTTATCTATGTATAATCCTTCAACTTGATGGAAGATACAATGTGATCTGGCAGAAATAGCTTCATTTCTGAAAACTCTTCCCGGAGAAATTGTTCTAATTGGTGGCTTATTTTCCTCCATATATCTCACCTGTACAGACGAAGTATGGGTTCTTAATAAGATATCTGGATCTGTTTGAATAAAAAAGGTATCCTGCATATCTCTGGCAGGATGATATTCCGGCAGATTTAAAGCCGTAAAATTATGCCAATCGTCTTCAATTTCTGGTCCCTCTGAAACATTAAAACCAATATTAGAAAATATCTCTATTATTTGATTCTTAACTATGGAAATAGGATGTCTTGAACCAATTTGAATAGCTTCAGCTGGACGGGTTAGATCTCCATATTTGCCATTTTCTTCCTGTTTTCCTTCCAAGGCTTCTTTTAATTCAGAAACTTTTTCAGTTGCAGTATCCTTCAGCGTATTAATGGCCTGACCAAAATCCTTTTTCTCCTCATTGGGAACATTCTTGAATTCAGCAAAGAACTGATTCAAAAATCCTTTTTTTCCCAAATATTCAATTCTGAAGGCTTCAACCACTGAAGCATCCTCGGACTTGAAATCTTGAACTTTTGAAATGTGTTCCTTTATCTTATCAATCATCAATTCATTTCTTTAAAGAAGGGCAAATTTACTAAAATTGAACATTTTGCCTACTATCCTGTTTGCCTTATTCCAAATAACCTTTTTCCAAGAAGTAGTTTACAATAGCTTCCTTCATTAAAACCGATTGTTCTCCTGCTTTTAAACTTGGTAATACTTCTAAAACTTTGTAATGCGGCCAGCTATCTTCATCAAAATATTCGAATTCATAATATCCATAAGGCTCTAATAATCTACATATAGCTATATGCATAAGATCCAATTTTTGGTCTTTTTTGAATTTTTTATGTGGTTGTCCTAATTCCTGAACTCCTACTAAATATATAATTGCATCCAGATCCAGTAGATCTCCATCTGCAAACTGATTAGATATTTTTTGCTGTAAGAACTGCCACCGTTCTTTTAATTGTTCATCTCTTGCCATTTGGCAAAGATACGTATCTTAGGGCTTGTAACACTACCCAAAAAACATGAATATTGTAGATATCGTTTTGGCCGTGATCCTGTTATATGGACTTGTTCGGGGCTTTTTTCGCGGTTTTTTCGCAGAGCTTGCATCTTTTATTGGCTTTGTTCTAGGAGTCTATATCGCAGTTTATTTTTCTCATTATATTAGTGATTATTTGGTAGATAAAGTTTCCTGGAACCTTCAGTTTGTAAATCTGGCCTCCTTTGCAATTACCTTTTTTATTGTGGTATTTTTAGTATCGCTTGCAGGTAATTTTCTTACTAAAATGGCTGGATTTGCAGCCTTAGGATTTGTTAACAAATTTTTTGGTGCTGCTTTTGGTTTTATAAAAGTGGCATTTGTTGTAAGTGTAGTGATCATGTTTTTTGCTTCTACCAATGAGAATATAAATATCGTAGAACAGGAAACTCTGGAAGGATCTTTATTGTATTCTCCTATAAGAACCATTGCGCCATTGTTGATTCCAGCCATTCTTAAAGAAGCTCGTGATCTGGATCTTATTGAAGAAGAGAAAGAATCTAAGGCATAAAAAACCACCAAACTAGATAGCTTGGTGGCCTTATATTGAAAATTAAAATGCTAGAAGTTTAACTGATAAACTTCATCTAATTGTTTGTCATTGCTAACATTTACTCCCAGATCTTTGATGATCCCAGAACCTACTCCATATACCCAACCATGTACACTTATTTCCTGATTGTTCTGCCACGCATTTTGAATAATAGAAGTCTTGGCAAGATCAAAAACCTGCTCCTTTACATTTAGCTCCACAAAACTATCAAAACGTTCCTTTTCGTCTATAATGCCATCAAGTTCTGCTTTATGAAGTCTATAAACATCTTTAATATGACGAATCCAGTTATCTATTAATCCCACAGATTGTTGCCCCATTGCGGCCTTTACAACACCACACCCGTAATGCCCGCAAACAATAACATGTTTCACTTTTAAAACATTCACGGCATAATCCAGTACACTCAGCATATTCATATCTGTATGAACGATCATGTTTGCTATATTTCTATGTACAAATACTTCACCGGGTTGCGCACCAATAATCTCATTTGCCGGCACTCTACTATCTGCACTTCCAATCCAAAGAAGTGGAGGATTTTGCCCATTTGCTAACTTCTGAAAAAATTCTGGATCGATATCTAATTTGCTCTCCACCCATTTCTTATTATTCTCTATTAAATTCTTGTGTAAATCGCTCATTATCAAAAATATTTAAATTTTAGCTTTAGAAGTAACTTTCACATTAGTCTGAATGTATGTCATACTTTCTTTAAAATTACTGAAAATGTTTTCTTTTGCAACCAAGGCTGGAATAATATCTATTTTTTCCATTAAATACCTAGGCTGCTCCTGAAGGCTTGTAATTAAAGTGGTAATTCCCATTTTACGCAACTTCATTAATACTTCTTCTAAAGCATAGAGCCCAGATTGATCTATATAGGGCACACGTCCCATTCTAATTATAACATGAGATGCCGTAGGCGGAATTTGATTCACTAATAATTGAAAATCGTTGGTGTATCCAAAGAATAGGGGTCCATCCAAATGTTTAATATAAATCTCTTCTTTTAAAACCGCAGGAAAACTCATTTCATCTGCCCATTTTTCATTTTTCGCCTTAGATTCATCTAAGCGAAAAACTTTGGATTTTCCTACAGACACCTCGCCCATCTTTTTCATAAAGATCAACGAAGCAATGATTAGCCCAATACCAACTGCATAAACTAAATTCCAAAAAGTAGCTAATAATAAAACAGTGATCATTATTATTACTTCTGTTTTTAGCATATGTGGAATAGCTTTTAAACCCTTGTAATCCATTACCCCAAAACCAACTGTAATTAAAATTCCTGCCAACACCGCTGCCGGTATTTGGGATGCTATAGGTCCAAGTGCTAATAAAATAATTAGCAACACAATTGCCGCTATCATACCAGATAATCGGGTTTTTCCTCCCGAATTAATATTAACCACAGTTCTAATGGTAGCTCCTGCTCCAGGCAACCCTCCAAATAATGCAGCTACACCATTCCCAATTCCCTGTCCAACTAGTTCTTTGTTCGGATTGTGTTTTGTTTTTGTCATATTATCTGCAACAACAGAGGTTAAAAGGGAATCTATAGCCCCCAATAATGCCAATGTTAATGCTGTAAATATATAGGGTGATAATAGCCCAATATCAAAATTAGCAAAGATCTCTAAGTGTGGCATGGGAAAACCTCCTGGTATTTGCTGAATTGGTCTATAATCTAAATGAAGGAAATAGGCTCCTAAAGAGACCAAAAGCAGCGCCACCAAGGTACTAGGAACTGCAGTGGTTATTCGTTTGAATCCGAAAATAATTGCGATTGTTAGAAAAGCGAGAATAAACTCTAGATAGTCTATTCGATCAATTGCTCTAGGTAAAGATTTTATTGCACCGTAAACGCCGGCGGTTTCACTTTTAGCTATATTTTGTGCCTCTTTTAAGATCTCTGCATCTGAAATATTTTCGGCTTTCTCTGCAGTTTCTCTTATATTATCAAGAACTAAAAAGCCCTCGCCTGCTTCTTCTTGAAGTATATTTCTTAAAATAACTTCATGTGCCTGTGGTTTAAAATTTGAAATGAAATCTTTATCTTCTTGAACATAATAACCCAACAATGGTATTAATTGAGTGATTAGAATGATCACACCAATAGCGGTCATGAATCCAGAAACTACTGGGTAGGGTATAAACTTTATGTATCTACCAAATTTTAATACTCCCAAAAGGATTTGTAAAAGTCCTGCCAAGAGAAACACAAGAATTATAAAGGGAAGTGCTTTAGCGACATCTCCATTATTTGTAGCTAAAATTCCGGCGATCACTACCATGGAAACGGCAGTCATTGGTGCTGTTGGCCCAGAGATCTGAACTGGAGTTCCACCAAACATCGAGGCAAAAAATCCAATGAAGATGGCTCCATAAAGTCCGGCATCTGGTCCCAATCCAGACTGAACACCAAAGGCTAATGCAAGCGGTAAAGCAACAATTCCAGCGGTAATTCCACCAAAAAGATCTCCTTTAAAATGTGCGAATAAATTTTTCATCCATTAAATAAAAAATTGAATTTGATATACTTCATTTAAACCATCAGAACTACTTTTATTATAATGAAAAGTAGCCATCAATTACTTAATCCGCTTGCTTTAAAATAATAACATGATCTTTTTAAAATTAAATTTTTCTGGAATAGTTTCTGTCAAATAAGGTAATTGACTACCATATTATTATTCGAAATATACCTCTTTTATAATGAAATTTAAGTTCTTCTATTTTGGAATATATAATGGAAAGAAAGAATGCTTTTATCTAATTTGTCAATCTGCAGTATACATAATCTAAATTGGGTAAAATCTCTTAAGTACAATAAATAAAAAATCCACCTACTCCAATCCTTTATTTTAGATTGGAGTGGTGGATTTATAAATATCCTTGACTAAATCGAGAGCCTCGTGGCAAGCCCACGAGGTATGAATTGAAAAATCGTTTTAAAAGTTCGAGGCAAGCCTCGAAGAATTCAACCCTCAATGAGGGATTAAAAATTCAACTGATATACATCATCTAATTGAGAATCGTTACTCACATTTACGCCTAAGTCCTTAATTATACCAGAACCTACGCCATATACCCATCCATGGACACTTATTTCCTGATCGTTTTTCCATGCATTTTGAATGATCGAGGTTTTGGCAAGATCAAAAACTTGTTCCTTCACATTTAATTCTACGAAAGAATCAAAACGTGCTTTTTCATCAGAAATAGCATCTAATTCAGATTTATGAAGCCTGTATACATCTTTTATATGACGAATCCAGTTATCTATTAATCCAACAGATTGTTGCCCCATGGCCGCTTTTACGCCACCACATCCATAATGTCCACAAACAATTACGTGTTTAACTTTAAGGATATTTACCGCATAATCCAGTACACTTAGCATGTTCATGTCTGTATGCACAACCATATTTGCGATATTTCTATGTACAAATACCTCTCCTGGCTCTGCTCCTATTATTTCATTTGCAGGAACCCTACTGTCTGCGCAACCAATCCATAGTATCGGTGGATTTTGTCCGTTTGTCAATTTTTTGAAAAAATCTGGATCAAGATCTAATTTGCTCTCTACCCATTTCTTATTGTTATCTATTAAATTTTTATATAAGTTACTCATAAGTGTCGTTTTTAAATTTTAATTTTTTAGTGTGCTGATTCAAATACTTCTACTCCAAAGATCTCTCTGTAGCTTACCGGGTTTTCAAATACCCCTCTTTCAGAAATCAGTTTTATTTTTATATCATTATTGATCGCCTTGACTGCAAAATCATCAAGGATCTCCAATATATCTAAATCTAAAGAACGCGTTTTGGTAACATCGATCTCCAAAAATGTATTAGGAGGTAAAGCGTTCAATTCTCTTTGAATTGCTCCTTTGTTTAAGAAAGTTACTTCTTCAGCAAAAACCATTTTCATTTTTCTTATTCCATTGGAAACATCCTGAATATGAAGGAAATGTGAGTTTTTGTAACTATTTATTAAAATGGTGATAATCCCAACTGCTAGTCCTAAGAGGATTCCAATCAAAAGATCGGTTACCACAATAGCTACAACTGTAACAACAAAGGGAATAAATTGAGATTTACCCAACTTATACATTTGAACAAATTGCTTTGGATTAGCCAACTTATAACCAATTATTAGTAATACCGCCGCTAAAACTCCAAGTGGAATTAAATTAAGGAAGTGTGGAATTAACAATACACTAAAAAGCAATAAAAATCCGTGTAGAATAGATGAAAGCTTAGTTTTACCTCCGCTCATTACATTGGCAGAACTTCTTACAATTACCTGTGTAATTGGTAAACCTCCCACTAAACCAGAAAAAGTATTACCTACACCTTGTGCTATAAGTTCCCTATTTGTTGGTGTTACTCTCTTTTTTGGATCTAATTTATCTGTAGCCTCCACACTTAGTAATGTCTCTAAACTGGCAACAATAGCAATAGTTATTGCGACTATATATATTTTTGAGTTCCCAAGTTGCGTGAAATCTGGAAAGGTAAATTGTCCTATAAAATCTGAAACATTGTCTGGCACTGGCACATTCACGAGGTTCTTTCCAGTGATCTCGAATATACTAGTGGTATCACTAAAAATAAGTTGATAGATTATCCCTGCAATTACAGCCACTAAAGGACCTGGAATCATTTTGAAGAATTTATTCTTCTTGGCCAAAACATTATCCCAAACCAACAAGATAATTAAAGAAATAACCGTTATTAGAACAACCCCTACCGAGATAAAATCTGTCATGTGAGCTAAGCTAAGAAAGGTGTCTTGTCCTGTTGTCTCAAAGAATGAAAACGCACTTTTAGATGGATCTTCATATCCCATAGCTAATGGAATTTGTTTTAAGAATATAATGATACCTATTGCAGATAACATTCCTTTAATCACAGAAGATGGAAAGAAATATCCAATTACTCCAGCCTTTAAAAGTCCTAAAACAATCTGCATAATTCCCGCAAGAACTACTGCTACAAGAAACAATTCATAACTTCCAAGATCTGAAATTGCGGTAAGTACTACTACCGCTAATCCTGCTGCAGGCCCACTAACTCCCAAGGAAGAACCCGAGGCAGATCCAACAACAATTCCTCCAATAATTCCAGCTATAATTCCTGAAAATAAAGGGGCTCCACTGGCAAGAGCAATACCCAAACATAATGGTAAGGCAACAAAAAATACAACGAGACTCGCTGGCAAGTCGCTTTTTAAATTTTTAAACATCTAAATACTATGTGTGTAAAGAATTGTAAGCTTGGCTCTTTTTAAACATGGCTTAGTTATGTTGCATTTCTTATTTAGAGATGCAAGTACATTATGGATAACGAAACCCTCTTAAGGGATCAAATCCTAAACAATTCTTTTATTTATAATTAATTGAGAATGGGAAGTACTTTTAAATTAAACCGGACAATACTTAATAACCAATTCCTCAATATTTTGAAGAATGCTTGTATCAAAACCTAAATAAAATTAAATGTAACCCGAAAAATGAAAGATGTTATGCTAAATCTGGAGGTGGAGATATAACTTCGGGATAAAGGCTTTGAAGATCATGCCTTTCTTTATCGATGATCAAAGTTTTTTTTCGTAGGAATTCAATGCTTAATTGATTCACTCCGGCTTCGTTGAAAACGAACTCTGTTGAGATGTTGTTCTTAGTCTGTTCCTCTTCAGTATTTGAAAAAACAAAAGAGATATCGGTATGGTTATCTATAAGCACCACAATAGTAGGTGCTGTGAGAAAACTCACAAAAATAAAGACCAATATGTAGGCAGTTTTCAACATTTCGGCAAAAATAACATTATTAGTCAATTATAAAAAATAATGGGCACTAATTAACCTATTGTTAGCATTCGTTATGGCTAACTACAAAAATTTAAGAGAAGATTTAACTGTCCAACCGGTAGATCCATTTGCGAGTTCTAATTGCATCCAATCTTGAAAAGTACTTAGAACTACTACTTTTGTTCCTTCATGCAGCAAGAATAACTCTGTACCTCTTTGGTTGGGTTCATTACGCACACTAACTTGTTCAGAAAATACTATTGCGTAGTTACTATTTACAACCGCATTTCTAGCTACAAATGCAAAAGTTAAAGAGATCAACGAAATAAATACAGCCAAAATAGCTGTTGTAAAGAAGGTGCGTTTCCACCTGCTCGCAATACTGAAATAATATAATAAGAACAAAACTCCAAAAAATGTGGCAAAAACTATGGCTATCCAGGCCCAAGTATTAAAGCTGAAACTACTTATAGCATTGGTGATCATTTTTAAAAGTCCCGCCTTGGGCACTTCCTTTATATCATCTAGCACCATATTATTAGCAAATTCCAGATTATTCTTAATGGTTTTATCTGCAGGGTCTAGCAATAAAGCTTTTTCATAATTGTAGATACTAGGCGCAATATGATTAAGTTTATAATGAGCATTGGCGAGATTGTAATAAAGCTCTGCAGATTCCTCTCCGCTTTTCAGAATAGCTTCATAGGAGTTAATTGCTGCTTCATATTTACCATTGTTATAAGCTTCATTGCCCATCTCAAACAAAGAAGTGTTCTGCGCAAATACTGGAGCTCCAATTATAAGAAGTAATAATAATAACTTTTTCATCTTTATAATTGTTTATCTAATGAGGAAATAGTTGAAGCTGCTTTCTCGTAATCCTGATTCATGGTAAAGCTAGAGGATGGTGCATATCTTGCAAATTCACAACTTTCAATAAGAGAGATAAATTCTTTATTGGTTTGTGCATCTACATTTCTTTCCATCAAAATTGAATCTATCTTATCCTTACTCATCTCATTGGTTTGGATATGCAATTTGGCTTTAAGATAGTTGTGCAAAGCGCGTTCGAGTGCTATGTAAAAAGCTTTTTGATCACCTAAGTTATTCTTAGCTTCAGAAAGATATTTTCTTGCAAGTTTATTAGCCTTCTTGATCTTATTCCCGTGAACATCATTGACTAATTCCTGTCTTTTATTTCCTAATACTATTCCTAATACAACTACAAGAAAGGGTAAGGTCATGAAAGACCAGAACATTACCGAACCTAAAAAAGGACCGGAATTGATAGGTCTTAAATTGGTGTTCAACTTAATATATTCAAATTGATTTGCCGTAGCTTCAATTGGAATCTTATCGCTACTATTTCCTGCTGAAAAAGATGAATTTGCCGGAGCTCCTTCCACATTCAACATGACCTCTTCTGCATTAATAGTTTTATAGGTTTTACTTTTCAGATCGAAATATGAAAAAGAAAGTGCGGGAATTGGAAAATTCCCTTTCTGATTTGGCACTATAGTATAAGTATCGGCGATACTTCCTTGGGTTCCATTAAGATCTGTCCTTACATTTTCAACTCGTTCTGGCTCGTATAATTCTAAAGAACTTGGTACTTCTAATTTAGGAAGTTCAAAAAGCTTCAAATTTCCTTTTCCCGAAACCTGAACTTTAACCGTTAAGGATTCTGTAGCCGCTAACTGAGTTTTGCTTGCATTTACCTTAAAATCGAAATCTCCCACTGCTCCAGTAAAATCTGATGGCCTGTTATCAAGAGGAAGAGGCTTCGCGTTTATCACCCTTTTTCCTGCCGCTACTGTTTTATCTATAGTTTGATATAATCTACCACCAAAAATATCCCTTCTGTCACTTGGGACATCTACAGATACCGATAAGGTAAGTGGCTCGATATCCAATTCTCCAGTTTTTTGAGGATACAAAATGGTTTTTCTAAGTACTACAAAACGATAAGGTTCGCCTTCGTATTGACCAGTTTCTATCTTTAATTGTCTAATGTCTATATTCTGACTCCAAAAGTCGCTATACACGGGACTGTCCAATTCTCGCCAATTACTCACGCTAATTGAAGGACTTACATAAAGTTTATAAACAACCGTAATAGCTTCGTTCAAATATGGATTAGCATTGGATATTTCTGCCACTAAATGCAGATTCTCTGAAGCTACAAAATCGGAGTTATTACCATCTGTGGGAGTTTCCACTGCAGAAGTAACCTCAACCTGAATTGGTGTTGTTTTATATACAGCATCATCTATTGTGATCTCAGCCTGACTAATGGTGAATTTCCCTCTCGATGTTGGTGCTAAAAAATAACTATATGTTTTAGAATAGGTGCGCTTTCCGTTGATCCAACTGTTGCTAACTGCTTGATTAGGACCACCAACAACTGTGAATCCTTTAAATGAAGGTGGGTTAAAATTATCTCCGTCCTTATTCATTTCAAAATCTACGCGCAAGCGCTCATTCACTCCCAGCTTGTTCTTACTGGCTTTTGCTTCAAACTTTACCTGAGCAACAGAAATGCTTGATATGGCCAGAAAAAACGACAGTATGAATATTTTTAATCTCATGCTAGATCCTTCAATTTTATATGCTCCAGATTACCAATCTTTAGCGGTTCTTGTTTTTGCCCCTTTTGCTTTTTCAGCATTCATTTTATCCTGAACTTTCTTCTCCTCATTGTTCATGGCATCTAAAAGGCTCTTTATTTGCTGAGGAGAAAGTTGACCTGGTTGGGGTTGCTGTGGTTGCTCCTTTTCTTGATCTCCTTTTTTATCTTCTTGATCCTTCTTATTTTTTGGCTCTCCATTCTCATCCTTCTTTTCCGGCTCTTTCTTGGGCTGGTCTTCCTTATCTCCACCATCTTTTTCCTTATCTTCTCCCTGATCCTTTTTCTCTTTCTCCCCTTTATCGCCTTCCTTCTTCTCTTTATCCTGATCTTTTTTATCTTGATCTTTCTTATCTTCTTTATTATCTTTTTTATCCTTGTTTTCTTGCTGATCCTTCTCTAACTTTTGCTTTGCTAATGCTAAATTGTATCTGGTTTCTTCATCTGTAGGATTATTCCGTAAGGCATTCTTATAAGCATCGATAGCTTCCTGATATTTTTTCTGATTCATTAAAGAGTTTCCAAGATTATGAAAAACATCATGTTTATCTTCTTTGGTATCTGCCACTTTTGCAGCCTGCTTATATCTGGAAGTGGCTTGTGCCGGTTTTTCTTTTCCGTAATACATATTGGCCATATTATAACGCGCAGTAGCACTGGTTTCGTTCTTGGAAACCGCTTTTCTATAACTCGCTTCTGCGGAAGCAAAATCATTCTCCCCCAATTCTTCTTCTGCAGTCTTTAATATTTTATTAGTTTCCTTTTTTAGTTTTTTATCTGTTTCCTGAACAGATTGCGCTTGCAAACAGGTTGCTAACAATAGCAAACCTATCAACAAAAAGTTGATGCGAAGCTTTGGAGTTATAGTTCTCAATATTTTTTTCATTCTAAGTTTTTCTTTCATTGAACAAATTCAACTTTTTGATCCATTTTGTTTTTCTTTCTAACAAGAACACATCTAGAAATAGCAACAATATTGCCAATCCTAAAAACCACTGAAATTGTGACTGATAATCAGCAAATTGTTTGGCTTCAAACTCTGTTTTGTCCAACTTCTGAAGGCTTTCTGTCACTTTTTCCAATACATCTTTTGTCACATTCCCTTGAATATATTCTCCATTTGCATCACCGGCGATCTCTTTTAGGGTCTCTTCATTCAATTTAGTGATCACCGTTTCTCCATTCTTATCCTTCTTATAGCTTTGGATCACTCCATTTCTTTTCATCGGAATTGGACCTCCTTTAACAGATCCTACTCCAATTGTGAAAATTTTTATTCCTTTATCTACAGCCTCTTTTACTACATTTCCAATATCTCCTTCATGATCTTCTCCATCACTTAAAATGAACAATACCTTGCTTGTTTGCTCTTCTTCATTAAAATAAGTGGAAGAAAGTTCTATGGCTTCATTTATAGCTGTTCCTTGAGATGAAACCATATCGGTATTCATGGCTTGAAGGAACATTTTTGCTGAAGCATAATCTGTGGTAATTGGTAGTTGCGGAAAAGCACTTCCCGCATAGGCGATGATTCCTACTCTATCACTTGCCAGATTATTGATTATCTGGGTGACCAATTGCTTAGATTTTTCTAGTCTGTTTGGCGCAACATCTTCTGCCTCCATGCTTTTAGAAACATCTATGGCAAAAACAATATCAACACCTTCTCGAGTCACGGTCTCCATCTTAGTTCCTATTTTAGGATTTGCTAAGGCGATAACCAGCAGCGCAAAGGCCAACAACAATAAACTAAATTTTAACCAGGATTTGAATTTAGACTTATCTGGCGTAAGTAGTTCCATCATCTCCGGACTAGCAAACTGATTTTGCTTGGATCTTCTCCAAATTAATAATCCGCTAAAAAGAACTATTAAAGCTGGAATGCTCAGCAATAACCAGAAAAATTTTTCTTCTTCTAAAATATACATCTGTATGTTCCTTTATAAAATTTGAGCCTTTGCCCTTATTTTTCTTTAAATAAAACTTCTGAAAATAGTGAACCTTAAAAATAATTCCATTAGCAATAAGAAACCAGCTATTAACACCAGCATTCTAAAATTCTCTTGATAATTATAATATTTAAACTCCTCTACTTCGGTTTTCTCCAAACTATCAATCTCCTCATAAATATCTTCCAGCTTCTTATTATTGGTCGCTCTAAAATATTTTCCTCCAGTGGTTGCTGCAATTTCCTTCAATAGATTTTCATCTATTTCCACTTGCTGATTGCTATATTGAAACTGTCCATTTGAAAGAACTCCTACTGGAGAAAGTGCCATTCCGTTGCTTCCAACCCCAATAGTATATACTTTAATTCCATATTCTACAGCCAATTCACTTGCTATTTTTGGATCTATAAACCCCGCATTGTTTACTCCATCGGTGAGTAAAATGATCACTTTACTTAACGCCTTGCTGTCTTTAATCCTGTTTACGGCCGTTGCTAAACCCATTCCTATTGCCGTTCCGCCAACCAGTACCGGGCTGTAAGAAATATCTTTTAATGAACTTAAAACAATCGCTTTATCGCTTGTGATTGGTGTTTTGGTAAAGCTTTCTCCTGCATATTGTACCAATCCAATTCTGTCTGAAGGCCTCCCTTTTATAAACTCGCTTGCAACTTCTTTTAAAGCTTCTAACCTATTTGGTTTAAGGTCTCGAGCCAACATACTGGCAGACACATCTATAGCAAGTACAATATCTATCCCTTGCGTAGAATTTGTTTTACTTGAAACATCTGTAGTTCTAGGTCTTGCCATTGCAACAATTAGAAAAGCCAAGGCTATTAACCTTAAGGCAAATAAAACATGCCTAAAATAGGGTAGCATACTTCCGGTTCCTTTAAAACCTTGAAGACTGGACATTTTTAGCGAGGCCTGTTGTTTGTCTTTTTTCCAAAAATACCAAGCCGCTGCTATTGGTAGTAATATCAATAACCAGAAAAACTGCGGATTTTCAAAAGTGAAATTGTCAAACATTAATTAGTGGTTTTTTCAAATTCAACAGAATTGATTATTCTATTTGCAATCTCATCAGCATAAGCATCCTGTTCATTATAGATCACCGTGATCTGCTGAAAACCTTGATTTACAGCAAAATTTAAGATCATATATTTCTTATTGATACTTCTGTCCTTATTAGGAATTTCCATCTCTAAAGTTCCGAATACTTTAACGCCTTCTACTCCTTCTAAAGTGCTGTAATCTTCAGTTTTAGTGATAATGTTCTTAGCCCCTTTTCGTTCTAAATTGGCATAAACGCCATCTACGGCAGTATCCAATTCAAATTTTACTCCTTCTTGAAATTTTACTGTGCTTACTACTATATAAAGTTCCTCAATCAGATTCCCATCGATAAAGGTTTCATTGCCAACCAGCATTTCTTTAGCTTCATCTGGCATATCTATTTCGCCACGTTTCAAGACACGAGGGGTCACAATGCTTACCGTTGGATCTCCATAATCACTTTGTATCCAATCTCCTTCTAACAATTCCTTGGTTGGATTGCCTCCAAAGAAGTCTTTTAGATAATCATACCCTTTAGTGTTTACAAGTATGGTTCCAATTACAAATATTAGAGCCAGCCCGATTAACGAACCTATGATAATTTTTTTCTTCCTGCGTTTCTTCAGCTGTTCTTGGCGATACTCTTCATCCTTTAAAAGCTCCTCTTCCGTTGGCTCTGGAATAGCTGCTTTGGTATCTATAATTACATGCTCTATTTTAGATCTATCAGATTTTGCTGTAATTATATCTGGCTTAGAATTGGCAAATTTTGCAAGATCTGCACGTTGCAGGATCACCTGGAGATCTGTAATAGTCTGGTCGCTTAATCTAAGTTCTCCAGTTTCTTTTTTAATTTCCAGAAAATGGATGAGCTCAGAAGTTGTGCTTTCCATCGCCCGTAAATGCACCTCATCTTCAATATATCTTCTAACTGCTTCAGTTAATTTTGAATAGTATTCTTTGGTTTGTCTATTTTCAAGCAAATGTGATTTATCCAATTGCTCCAATTCATATAAGGCTTTCTCGTATGGTGGCAATTGTTTAATTGCAGCATCTCTTTTCTTTTTTCTTCTGATAAAATAAAATGCTATTCCTGCTAAGATCAAAAATCCTAAGACCCACCAGACCCAAGTTGGGATTTCCAAGCCAGAAGGAACTTCCATAGCCGGTTTTATAGGAAACATTTTTTGCTTGGTAGTATCTACCACTACATCATTCACCTCAACCTGAAAAGAATCGGTTAAAAAAGCACGGTTATTTATAAGAATACGTTGCTGCGGAATGGTATAGCTACCGGAATCAAATTGAGTTAAATAATATTCTTTGAGTAATCTAAATCTATTTTCTATTCTGGATGTATCTGTGGTAAGTGATTCTACCATTTCTAACGGACTGAAGGCTTTGCCTTCAGGAAAAACCACCAGATTGGTGGAATCGGTTTCAACAGAAATTAGATATTTTACCTGTTCTCCTATTTTAATGCTGGTTGAATCTATTCCTGCAGAAATACTTGGGGTTTGAGCAGATCCCGACAGTGAAGAAAAAGCAAATAGAACAATTAATATAAGTGTATTAAATCCTATTGTTAAGAATGAATGATGTGAAGTGCTTGCATGAAATCTTGATGGTAAGCTAAAATTATTAAATGTAGAATGTTGTTGTGTCATTATATCTTGTTAAGCTCTTCTTTTAAAATAACCCAATAATTTTTTTACGTATCCTTCGTCCACTCGGGTACTTATAGTTCCCGCGCCACTTTTATTAAAGCTTTCCTTAAAATAGGTCTCTCGTTCTCTAAAATATTTGGCGTATGCTGTTCTTACAGATTTGGCTCCAGTATTCACCATCATCATTTCTCCAGTTTCGCCATCTAACATTTGGACCAAACCAAGATTGGGGATCTCCTCTTCTCTTTCATCATAAATTCGAATTCCGGTAACATCGTGCTTCCCGCTAAGGATTTTAAGAGTTTGCTGATAATCATCTGCCATAAAATCTGATAGGACAAAAATAATAGCCTTCTTCTTCATAACACTGCTCACATATTTAAGCGCTTCCACAAGATCTGTATGCTTACCTTTAGGTTCGAATTCCAATAATTCTCTAATAATTCGAAGCACATGCGATCTCCCTTTTTTCGGCGGAATAAATAATTCCATCTGATCTGAAAAAAGCAGTAATCCTATTTTATCATTATTCTGGGTTGCCGAGAATGCTAAGGTTGCAGCAATTTCGGTAATGATCTCTCTTTTAAATTGTTGCTTAGTTCCAAAAAGTTCAGATCCGGAAACATCTACCACCAACATCATTGTTAACTCTCGCTCTTCCTCAAAAACCTTCACAAACGGCTCATTGTATCTGGCAGTAACATTCCAATCTATACTTCTAACATCGTCTCCAAATTGATAGCTTCGCACCTCGCTAAAGGTCATTCCTCTTCCTTTAAAGGTAGAATGATATTCCCCACCAAACACATGATTGCTCAAACGCTTGGTCTTGATCTCAATTTTTCTGACTTTCTTAAGTAACTCTTTGGTATCCATAGCTTTTGAAGCTCTGATGAATGTGGAATTGGATTAACTGTTTTATGAAAACAAGCTTGAAAAGAAAACTTTTTTAAGGTACTTCTACCTCGTTGATGATCTTTTGGATGATATCTTCTGAAGTTACATTTTCTGCCTCTGCTTCGTAGGTAATTCCAATTCTGTGTCTAAGCACATCATAAACAATAGCTCTAACATCTTCGGGAATCACATATCCACGGCGTTTTATAAACGCATAACATTTAGCAGCGATAGCCAAATTGATGCTTCCACGAGGAGAAGCTCCAAAGTTTATAAGTGGTTTTAATTCTGGAAGATTATATTTCTCAGGATTTCTGGTAGCGAATACAATGTCTAAAATATATTTCTCGATCTTCTCGTCCATGTACACTTCTCGAACCGCTGCTTGTGCTCTTGCAATTTGCTCTAAGCTCACCACTTGGTTCACTTTTTCGAAACCGCCTTTTAAATTAGCTCTAATTATAAGTTGTTCCTGTGCCATTTCAGGATATTTTATAACTGTTTTAAGCATGAATCTATCTACTTGCGCTTCTGGCAAAGGATAGGTTCCTTCTTGTTCCACCGGGTTTTGGGTTGCCATTACTAAAAATGGTCTATCTAAAATAAATGTTTGGTCTCCAATAGTAACTTGCTTCTCCTGCATTGCCTCCAACAAAGCCGATTGTACTTTTGCCGGAGCTCTGTTTATCTCATCTGCAAGTACAAAATTGGCGAAGATCGGTCCTTTTTTTATGCTGAAATCGTTCACCTTCATATTATAGATCATAGTTCCAACAACATCTGCAGGTAAAAGATCTGGTGTAAATTGAATTCTGCTAAAACTACCATGAACAGCTTGAGAAAGTGTATTAATGGCTAAGGTTTTTGCCAATCCTGGAACACCTTCCAGTAAAATATGTCCCTGGCCCAATAAACCTATCAACAAACGCTCTACCATTTCCTTTTGGCCAATGATCACTTTATTGATCTCGGCGGTTAAAATATCTACAAAGGCGCTTTCTCTTTCAATTTTCTCATTAAGACTTGAAATGTCTACTGAAGCATTATTTTCTATCATGAATATTCAATTTAATATATAAAGATATTTACAAATTACGAAAGGTGCAAATAGAGCAATTATTGAACCATAAGCGTTAATGTTTCAAGAAAAAGTAAAGGCTAATTAAAATTTTTCAATTCTAATTAGCCTTTACTACTCGAATACTACTCGAAAGAGTTTGTTTTCTAGTTCAAAAATATAGTCTCTAGATCTACATTTGCTCCTGCGGTTACTTCAACATCTGTCATAACCTTAGCTTGTAATCCCGAAGCCAATGCTGGAGTAATTGTTATTTTATAGATTCCTGCAGGTACGCCATTCAAGGCAAATTCCCCATTTACATTAGTATGTGCAGAAATTGTATGGATTGCATTTTGTGCTTTAATTACACTTTGAAAAGCAGTTGGGTGCACTTCACCAATAATAGATCCTGTTTCTGCTGTTGCAGTTGCACGAATAACTGGTTTTAAACTATATCCGCCAGAATTTCCTGCAGAAACAATAGATTTATCTACATCAAAATCCAAAAGGAACTCATAAGTTTCTCCAGCTACTAATTCTTGATCCACTTTTACTTTTAAACCAGATTGTTGTGCACTTGGAGTACTTAATTCTTGTCTGGACCCATCATTTAAAATTAAATAATTATCTGTACCTAAAAGCAATCTTATCTGACCTAAATAACCTGCTTCAATTTCAGCATCAGCTAAAAGTTCTGTAACCCCTCCTGTTAATTGTAAAAGGTCGTATTTTTCTGGTTGCACTCCAGCCAAACTTACCCAACCTTCTTCAGAAGCTTCTGCATTAGATTTTACCATAACATCTAATACATCTATCCAAACTTCCTTGTAATCTCCGGGAGCATCGGTCAATCTAACTTGGACTCTTGCAGAATCTCCGCCGTTAGAATCATCTTTGCTGCAGCTAAAAAGGCTTGATACCACAATTAAAGCCATAAACATCTTTGTGAAATTATTCATCTTCATATTGGTTAAACGATTTTTCATATTTGATTAATTTGAGTTAGATGTGGATAACGGAGCAAAAGCTAATTCATTTTAATCGATATAAACAATTAACAAAATTTAACAAGACTTAACATTCGTTTGAACTTTTGTCTGAAGCTTATCCAAATACATTTTATACCTTGAAATCAATAAAAAAATAGCTACAAAAAATGAATAAAATTGCATTGATCACAGGAGCCACAAGCGGAATAGGAAAAGCAACGGCAATTGCTTTTTCTGAAAAGAATATCAATCTTATACTCTGTGGAAGAAATACCGAAGTTTTAGCAGAGTTAGAAAAAGAACTCTCAAGCAAAGTTAAAGTTACCACCTTAAATTTTGATGTCCGAGATAAAACAGCCGTTTTTCAACAGATTGAAAGTCTGCCCTCTTCATTTAAAAATATAGATATATTAATAAACAATGCTGGAAATGCACATGGGTTAGATCCCAAACAAGATGGAAGTATAGAAGATTGGGATGCCATGTTAGATATTAATGTAAAAGGATTGCTTTATGTGAGCAAAACCATTATGCCTGGGATGATAGCGCGTAAATCTGGACATATCATCAACATCGGTTCTACCGCTGGGAGAGAAGTATACCCTAATGGAAACGTATATTGTGCAAGCAAATTTGCTGTAGATGCCATAAATCAAGGAATGCGAATAGATCTTAATAAAACAGGCATCAAGGTTGGAGCCGTTAACCCAGGATTGACTCAAACCGATTTCAGCAAAGTTCGCTTTAAGGGAGATGACGAAAGAGCAGAAAAAGTGTATCAAGGTTTTGAAGCCTTGCAACCTGAAGATATTGCAGATATCATATCATTCGTAGTTTCCAGACCGTATCATGTGAATATTGCAGATCTTACAGTGATGCCATCTGCACAAGCAAGTAGCACAATTTTGAATAAGAATTGAGATTTTTAATTATTATTATTATTTATGGCTCATTATAACAAATTTGAAGATTTAGATATTTATAAATTATCAAGAAGTCAATGCAATGATATTTGGGACATAATAATTTCAACTAAACTTTCAAAAGGCTATAAGCTAAAAGAACAAATCAATGGTTCTTCAGGATCTGTGATGGATAATATTGCTGAGGGATATGGCAGAGTCCAGGAAATAAAGAATTTATTTTATTTTTTGGGTTATGCTAGGTGATCTAACAATGAAACCAGAGCTCAACTTCAACGAATATTCGATAGAAATTATATTTCCGAAACTTTATTTGCCGAACTATATGGTAAATCGGAAACTATAATGAGCAACTTTCAAAATTCATGGGCTATTTAAAATTATCTGATCGCAGAGGTTCAAAATTTGATAATAAAAAATAGCAATAGATAATTAGGAATATTAAAATGATCAACAAACGACTTTTAATAAAAAACCTGATCGCACATAATGATGAAAATAGCTTTTATGACAAAAAGCGTACTCTGAATATTGGTCAGAAAGAAGGCAAAGCCAAATTTTTAAAGCATGTTTGTGCTTTGGCAAACTCCAATCCGAACAACAATTCGTACATCGTTATTGGTGTAGAAGATGAAGATAACTCGATAACCGGAGTAGACTTTTTTGATGATAGTAAAATTCAGAATTTGATAAACGCCTATTTGGACAATCCTCCTTTGGTCTCTTATGAAAATATCCCATTTCCTCACCTCCCAGATCATTTAGTGGTTGGGTTGGTTACCATAAGACCAAATAATGGCAAGGTTTGTTCTTTGAGAAAGAATATCTGGAAATATTTTGGAGGTGCGGTTTATATAAGAGAAGGCAGTATTAGCATGCCTAAGAATTTTGGAGTAGAATTGAAAGACGTCAATTCCAAGATTGTTAATTCCATAGAAAATCATGCTCAGAATAATATTGAATTAACACTAGATGGAGTTTTCGATTTTATGAATAAAAGACAGGATTTTCACCCTGCCTATAAAGTTTTTAAGGAATATTTTGTAGTATGTTGGGCTGGAAAAACCAAAAACATTAATGGTGAAACCTATTATTCAAGATTGGATATAGAACTCATAAATGAGCAGGTTAAGCTTTTCTATTCAGAACTTGATGAAGTGAGCATAAGTATAAATAATGATTATTTTAAAATAGTGGAATATGTGCATTTAGGGCTTCAGGATAAATTTCAATATTATCCATTAGAAGAAGTTACCATAAGCTTTAAGGACAATGCGGGTTATGATATGGAAAGCAAATTGCTATTTGAACCACCTCAATTCGATAAAAAGGTATTGTGCCAAATATATAATTCGAATAACGCATTGATTATAAAGTTGAAAAATGGCTCAAAACTTTCGAAAAATGAGGAAAAAGATCTTTTAAACCTACCCGCAACCTATCTAATTTGTTATTTTAATAATTTTGAAAGTGCTTTGGATAAATTAGAAGAATCTAAAGAATATTTAAAGATTTTCAGCAAGAAAGCATATCAATCTTATAAGGAAAGCATCCGGATCCTCCGAAAAGTAAAATATAGTTAGTATGAGCAAAACCATTGTAATTGGAGATATTCACGGAGGCTTAAAGGCTCTTATCCAACTTCTAGAAAGAATAGAACTGAAAACATTAGATACTCTAATATTTTTAGGGGATTATGTTGATGGTTGGAGCGATTCTGCAAATGTAATTTCCTATTTAATTGAACTTGCAAAACAAAACACGTGCATATTTATTAGAGGAAATCATGATGATCTTTTAGAAAATTGGTTAAAAACAGATGTGTTAAATGAACAGTGGTTGCAACATGGTGGGCAATCCAGTATTGATGCCTATAGAAATTTTACTTCAGAAGAAATTAAACAACATCTTGCTTTTTTTAAGCAAATGGTTAATTATTATGTAGACAAAGAAAATAGATTGTTTGTACATGCTGGCTTTACAAATATTCGAGGGGTGGAAAATGAATATCATGATACCGCCTTCTACTGGGATAGAACCCTTTGGGAAATGGTGCTTTCTTTAGACGATAAAATCCCTAATGATCATAAATATTATCCTAAACGCTTACTCTTATTCAAAGAGATCTTTATTGGTCATACTCCTGTTACTAGAATAGGAGAAGACAAACCTGTAAATATGGCAAATGTTTGGAATGTAGATACAGGTGCAGCATTTAAAGGCAAGATTTCGGGAATGGACATAAGATCAAAACAAATTTGGCAAAGTGACCCTGTATATGAACTCTACCCAAAGGAACAAGGCAGAAATTAAGAAAATTTTTGGCATGCAAACCTTAATAACTTCATATATTTGGTTTTAGATTTTGATTGTGCATCATTTTTGATGTTATTACAAAGAATTAATACGCCAACGCTTTACAAAATTCAGTTTTGTAAAGTTTGGAAACCCTAAAAAAAGTTAGCTATGGCTTTAGATAATATCCGTTTAGAAGTAATGAAAACTGTCGAGAAACAGGTAGACAGTTTCGTTGATAAATATTTGATTCCTATTGAAGAGATTTGGCAACCTACAGATCTTCTTCCAAATCTTCAGAGTGAAAATTACATGGAAGAGATCAAACAGATCCGTGAGGAATCTAAAGAGTTAGGTTACGATTTCTGGGTTGTTCTGGTAGCAGATATGGTTACTGAAGAAGCATTGCCTACTTACGAATCTTGGTTAATGGATATGGAAGGCGTGCAACAACATGGAAGACATGATGGATGGTCTAAATGGATAAGACACTGGACCGGAGAAGAGAATCGTCATGGAGATACCTTGAATAAATATCTTTACTTGTCTGGAAGAGTAGATATGAGAGAGGTCGAAAAAACCACTCAGTATTTAATAAGTGATGGTTTTGATATAGGAACAGGCCGCGACCCCTATAAAAATTTTATCTATACCAGCTTTCAAGAATTAGCAACCAATATCTCTCATAAGAGAGTTGGGCAACTGGCTAAGAAAAAAGGTAATAAAATGCTTGCTAAAATGTGTAGTGTTATTGCCGGAGATGAAATGAGACACCACTTGGCATATAGAGAATTTGTAAATATAATTTTTGAACATGATCCAAGTGAAATGATGCTTGCTTTTCAAGATATGATGAAAAAGAAGATTGTTATGCCAGCACAATTCATTAGAGAATCAGGGCAAGGTATTGCTGAAGCTTTTGAAAACTTCTCTAATGCAGCTCAAAGATTAGGCGTATATACTACTTATGATTATATAGACATTCTAACAAAATTGAATGAATATTGGCAAATAGACAAATACACATCCCTTACAGATGAAGCTGAAAAAGCCCGCGATTATTTAATGGCCCTTCCAGATAGAATGACTCGTATTGCAAGTAGAATTGCAATACCTGAAGATCAGCATCAATTTAAGTGGGTAGGAGCTAACGGAATGCTATAATATCTTTCAAAATAATAAAAAGTCTGTCTTATTAATTTAGGTCAGACTTTTTGGTTTTTATCCATTTTGGATTTTACCTATATTTTAAGTTAAACAAAAAAAACCTCACGAGATGTGAGGCTTTTTAATTAGGATAAATGAACTTATTTATTAACGAATTGCTTCGTTATTACTTTTTTTCCATCATTTATTATAATTTCATTTCCGGAATATCTCCCTCTACCACCAAAGTTCCTTCCGTTGCTTTTTTAATATCCTCAACACTTACTCCCGGAGCTCGCTCCAGCAATTTAAAGCCATTATCCGTGACTTCAATAACCGCTAATTCTGTTACTATTTTGGTAACACAACCCACTCCTGTTAAGGGTAAGGAGCATCTTTTTAATAATTTTGATTCGCCTGCCCTATTGGTGTGCATCATGGCAACAATAATATTTTCTGCGGAAGCCACAAGATCCATAGCGCCACCCATCCCTTTTACCATTTTACCCGGAATTTTCCAGTTAGCAATATCACCATTCTCGGCAACTTCCATAGCCCCAAGAATAGTTAGATCTACATGTTTCCCGCGAATCATCCCAAAACTCATAGCAGAATCGAAAAAGCTCGCGCCTGGTAAAGCGGTTATGGTTTGCTTCCCTGCGTTAATTAGATCGGCATCCTCTTCCCCATCAAATGGAAATGGACCCATTCCTAAAATTCCATTCTCACTCTGGAATTCTACATTTATGTCGTCTCTTACAAAGTTGGCGACCAAGGTTGGAATACCAATCCCAAGATTCACATAATATCCATCTTGGACTTCCTGAGCAATTCGTTGTGCAATTCCGTTTTTATCTAACATATTAATGTGTTGATTTGAAAATGTGTTGATTTGAAAATTATCTCTTTTTAGCTGAGCTTATTATTTTTGAAATAATTTTCATTATAATATTTAAGTCAATTAATAATTGTGGGGTTGGCTCGGGTAAAGAAGTTGATTCCTCACATAATTCTAACCAATATTGAGTTTCATCTCCTTCTTTAGCAGCAATTTTAAATTTATGAATAAAGTCTGCTGTACTTTCAGAATTCTGAGCTTCTCTTACATTAGCTCCTATGGATGTACCACTTTTAAATAATTGTGAAGCCATTTCGAATTTTCTATCATTCCTTAGTTCTTCCGTAAATGAGATTACCTTTAAAGAAAACTCAAAAGTCTTTTGAACAATAATATTTTCCTTGTCATCTCTCAACTTTCAAATTTTCAAATTAGCTAATCCTCAAATTATTTTTGCCTCACCGTCCTTTGTTCAATTCTCTTTTCGTAATTCTCACCTTCAAAGATCCTTTGAACAAATATTCCTGGAATATGAATTTCGTTTGGATTCAATTCCCCAGGTTTCACCAATTCTTCAACTTCAGCAACTGTAATGTTTGCAGCACCACACATTAGTGGATTAAAGTTACGGGCTGTTCCTTTAAAGATAAGATTTCCAGCTTCATCTCCTTTCCATGCTTTCACAAAGGCGAAATCGGCTTTATATGCAAGTTCTAACACATACATTTTCCCATCAAATTCTCTGGTCTCTTTTCCTTCTGCTACTTCTGTTCCATAGCCTGCCGGAGTAAAAATGGCGGGAAAGCCTTGTTGTGCTGCTTGACATTTTGCTGCCAAGGTTCCTTGGGGAGTAAGCTCAACATCTAACTCTCCGCTTAGCATTTGTCTTTCAAACTCTGCATTTTCACCTACGTATGATGAGATCATTTTTTTTATTTGCTTCTTCTGCAGTAATAAACCCAATCCAAATTCGTCTACCCCGGCATTATTAGAAATACAAGTAAGATCTTTAAGGTCTAATTTTACAAGTTCAGCTATTGCATTCTCTGGAATTCCGCTAAGGCCAAATCCACCTAGCATCATTGTCATCCCGTCTTTAACACCTTCCAGTGCTTCTTGAACGTTCTTTACCGTTTTTTTGATCATTAAAATTTCATTTCTGGAAATTTACAAAAAGTTTGAACTTACTACAACGATTTCAATAAGGCAATTTAGCAAAGCACAATAAGAAAGTAGAAAGATTCTGTTTTTAGCATAAAAAAGATCGAGCACTATAAATATAATGCTCGATCTTAAATTAAATTCTGTATGAATATTTCTTTAGAAATCTAATTCATCTGGAATTTTTTGAGCGTTATTGTTATTTCTTTTAAAGGTATCGCAATTTGTTTCTATAGATAAGTTCTCTGGCCTTGGGAAAGCTCCACTGGAAACACCCAGGTCTTTTTCTGAATAGACATCTTTCATGTACATTCCCCAAATAGGTAAAGCCATAGTGGCACCTTGCCCATATTGAATTCCAGGGAAATGTACTGCGCGATCTTCACCACCAACCCAAACTCCGGTCACTAAATTAGGAACCATCCCCATAAACCAACCGTCACTCCCATTTTGAGTAGTTCCGGTTTTACCTGCAATTGGATTCTTAAAATCATATGGATAGCCGGTCATTGTAGTTTTATAAAAATCATTAGTTACTCCCCAATTTCCTCTTAATCTTGTACCCGTTCCAAACTGAGTAACTCCTTCCATAAGATTTACAGTTATGTAGGCGGTTTCCTTACTTAAAACATCTTTAGTATCTGGCACATGCTGATAAAGCACCGTTCCATTTTTATCTTCAATTCGATTCACAATAACCGGTTTTACATATACTCCTTCATTTGCAAACGTACTGTATGCCGAAACCATCTCGAATAAGCTCATATCTGCAGTCCCTAATGCTATAGATGGTACCGCAGGAATATCTTTGGTGTCTACTCCCAATTTGCTCAATAATTCTATTACAGGTCTTGGACCGGTTTGAGCGATCAATCTAGCTGAAATTGTATTTACAGAATTAGCCAGTGCACTCTTCAAAGTCATCATCCCATCATATTTATTATCGCTATTTGCTGGAGACCAGTCGCTTTGTGCTCCCATTTTTCCTGCTTCAATAGTAAAATGATTTCTTGGTAAGGTATCACATGGTGATAATTTTAATTGATCTATTGCAGTAGCATATACAAAAGGTTTGAAAGTAGATCCTACTTGCCTTTTTGCTTGCTTCACGTGCTCATATTTAAAACTCTTAAAATCTATTCCTCCAACCCATGCTTTTACTTCTCCGGTCTGAGGAGTCATAGACATCATACCTGCCTGTAAAAAGGATTTATAATAAAGAATAGAATCTCTTGGCGTCATGATTGTATCTTTAGTTCCCTGCCAACTAAATACACGCATTTCTGTTTCCTTATCGAAAGATTTAAGGATTTCTTCTTTAGATTTTCCCTGCGCTTCCATTTTATGCCATCTTTCTGAAACTCTCATGGCATTTTTCATAATTGCTGCAACCTCATCATCATTGATATCTCTAAAAGGTGCATTTTTATTAGATTTATTTTGTCTATCTAATTCTTTCTGAAGTCCAGCAACATGTTTTGAAACCGCTTTTTCAGCAAATTCCTGCATTCTAGAATCTATACTGGTATAGATATTCAATCCGTCTCTGTAAATATTATAACTACTACCGTCCGGTTTTGGATTTTTTTCGATCCAATCTTTCATGAATCCTTGAAGGTATACTCTAAAATAAGTAGCAATTCCCTCGTCATGCCCTTGAGGCGTAAAGGTGATCTTCATTGGGATTTGTTGCAGAGAATCTTTTTCTTCTCTGGTAAGAAATCCGTTCTTTTCCATCTGCTTGAAAACCTGATTTCTTCGTTGCTCTACTAATTCTGGTCTTCTTACCGGATTGTAAAGAGAAGAGTTCTTAAGCATTGCTACCAATACTGCAGACTCTTCCAATTTTAAGTCCTTCGCCTCTTTATCAAAATAGATTTTGGATGCAGATCGTATACCCACTGCCTGATATATAAAATCGTACTTATTAAAGTACATGGTAATTATTTCTTCTTTAGTATACTGACGTTCCAGACGAATTGCAATGATATATTCCTTGAATTTCTGCATCACCCTTCCTACAAAATTCTGAGAGACATCTTCTGTAAATAATAATTTTGCCAATTGCTGGGTAATTGTACTTGCCCCACCTCTAGAACCTAAGAAAATTGCTGCTCTAAGAGTTCCTTGGGCATCTATTCCTGAATGCTGATAATAACGCTCATCTTCTGTAGCAACCAAAGCTTCTATTAACTGATCTGGTAGATCATCATATTTAATAGGAGTTCTATTCTCGCTGTAATATTTACCTAAAGTTTCCCCATCGGAAGAGAAAATTTCTGTAGCTAAGTTGGTTTCTGGATTCTCCAATTCTTCAAATTTTGGCATTTTACCAAAAGCCCCCCAACCGGCAAGCAAGAATAAAAGAATGAAGACTAAAATACCCGCACCAAAAAGAGTCCAGAATCTTATGATATATTTCCTGAAACCAGAAGTGTTTTTAGAGTTTTTAGTTATTGTTTTTTTTGAAGGGTTTGCCATGGGTGCAATTACATTAATTGGGAGTTTTTTCTATTCGAAAACCTACTTCAGAGATACCTCCAAGATTTTCTATACCATCTTCCTTGCCATTTTTCCGCATGGCTTGTTGGATGGAAACTTTATATTTTCCAGATTCCGGGAATTTAACATGCTCTTTATACCACAGCTTGCTTTCCTTTACATCACCAAATCCGGTACCCAACCATTTCCCGTTGGGCGCTGCCATTTCATACTCTAAGGTATCGGTAATAACTTTACCTTGAGGAAACTGGATCTCAGCAATAAGGAACAAGTTGCTAAAAGCAAAATCTGCATTATTTCTCACGTTTATAAACAAATTATAATTCGATATAGAATTTATATTTTGAAGATTAAACGTTAAAACAGAATCTTTATTCCATTGATTGGGCAGACTTTTATATTCGTCGAATACCCTATTGGAATCACAAGCTATAAATACCATAGCAAGAGTTAAGATTAAAAAAAACGATCTAGGCATTGTTCGACGGCTTACCTTTTTTACGCTTATTCTTTCTGCGCTTTTTAGTATTTGCTTTAGGAGTATCAAATCTGGTTAAGCTATCCTGCCCTACAACATTAGCATAATCTGTTTTAGACTTGCTCGCAACTTCAGCAAAAACCTCATATTCCTCTAGACTTCCAATTGGTTCTTTTGCAATGTTAGCTGCAACGATCTTTGAAGCTTGTTCAGCATTCAATTTATGCCAATTCATCCATTCCCCTTCATAAGCATACCAAAGTACACCTTGAAAAATATCGATTTTTTGACAAACAGCGATTCCCTTTTTAGTGTAGAGTTTAGTTTCGGTTTTTGGAAATGCCTTTAATGCATCTAGATAGGTATCTAACTCATAATTCAAACAACATTTTAGCTTACCACATTGCCCTGCTAATTTTTGCGGATTCAGTGATAATTGCTGATATCTTGCTGCTGATGTATTTACAGATCTAAAATCTGTTAACCAAGTAGAACAACATAATTCACGGCCACAAGAACCAATTCCTCCAAGTCTTGCCGCTTCTTGCCTAAATCCGATTTGACGCATCTCTATTCGCGTATTGAACTCTCTCGCAAATTCTTTAATAAGCATCCGGAAATCTACACGTTCTTCAGCTGTATAGTAGAAAGTGGCTTTAGAACCATCTCCCTGAAATTCAATATCGCTTATTTTCATGCTAAGTTGAAGCCTTATTGCTATCTCTCTTGCACGAACTTTCATTTTATCTTCTCGATCTCTAGCTTCTTGCCAGATATCTATATCTCTTTGCGAAGCTTTTCTATAGATCTTAAGCACTTCTTCGCTATCTTCTTTTACCTTTTTCTTTTTCATTTGAACTCTTACCAATTCGCCGGTAAGCGTCACTACTCCTACATCATGACCTGGCGAAGCTTCTGTAGCTACCACATCTCCAATGCTCAAAGTTAGATTCTCAGGATTATGGAAAAAGTGTTTTCTACCGTTTTTGAAACGAACTTCTACACAATTAAACGGCTCTACCCCATTTGGTAAAGTCATATTCGCAAGCCAATCAAAAACAGTTAATTTATTACAACCATCGGAACCACAGGTTCCGTTATTTTTACAACCTTTAGGCTGACCGTCTGTACCGGTCGAGCAACTTGTACATCCCATATTATATATGTTGAAACCCTAGCAGGACTGCGCCCTGTTGGATTGGAGTTATTATTAATTCTCAAAAAGTAAATATACCAATATTTATTGGTACCGCGGGAATTCCCCTAGATTACTTAATACTTGTATTTAAGCACTTCAGACCTGCCTTTTTTAAAGATCTTATTACTATTTGGAATTCCTTTTCTTAATTCTTTTTGTTCTTCGAAAGGCAAGGCATTAGTATCCTTGCAAGTTGAAGAACAACAACTATTCATTGTTTTTGCACACTCTTCACACTGGATAAATAACAAGTGACAAGCTTCATTTGCACAGTTTACATGCGTATCGCAAGATTTACCGCATTGGTGGCAATGAGAGATCACTTCATCTGTAATTCGCTCTCCTCGTCTATGGTCGAAAACAAAGTTCTTACCAACAAATTTATTCTCTAATTGAAGGTTTTCAACTTGCCGGGCGTATTCTATAATTCCGCCTTCTAACTGAAATACTTTTTTAAATCCTTTATGTTTGTAATAGGCACTCGCTTTTTCACAACGAATTCCACCAGTACAATACATTACTAAATTTTTATCTTCTTTATGCTCTTTAAGATCTTCTTCAATAATTGCCAAAGAATCTCTAAAAGTATCTACATCTGGAATAACAGCGCCTTTAAAATGCCCTATCTCGCTTTCGTAATGATTTCGCATATCTACCAAAATTGTATTCGGGTCTTTTAACAGATCATTGAATTTTTCGGCATCTACATGAATTCCTTTATTGGTTACATCAAAGCTTTCGTCTACCAAACCATCTGCAAGAATCTTATCTCTAACTTTCACTTTCAACTTCAAAAATGATTTTAGATCATGCTCTATAGCGATGTTCAGTCTTATGTTTTCAAGAAAATAAATACTGTCTAAAAAGGCTTTAAAATCGTCGAATTTCTTCGCAGGAACAGAAAGTTGCGAATTTATACCTTCATTAGCAACGTAAATCCTTCCAAGCACATCCAAAGCATCCCAGGCGATAAAAAGATAATTTCTGAATAAGTTTGGATTGCCAATTTTGGCATACGCATAAAAAGAAAGCGTTAACCGATCTTCACCGGCCTCCTCAATTAAGGCAGCTCTTTCTTTTGCGCTCAATTTATTGTACAGTTGCATGCTATACCAATTTTAAGGTTCAAAGAATTTTTGCAAAGATAAAGCTTTAAATGAATCAAAAAAAATGCCTTGAACTTTAAGTCAAAGGCATTTTTTCTGAATGGCTAATTCGTTATATATATTTTAAATTTTCCTTAAAACAACAATAATCTTAGCCTCCCTCAACGCTAATTCTACAAGATCCAAGGCTGGTTGTATTAAAATTAATTCCATTAAAGAGTAAACTCATTTTTATAAAACGTATAGTTTTGGATTTTATAAAAATAAGATGCATGGAGTTAAAAAAGGATGCATGTTATAATTGTCACGCAGCAAAACTTATACTATTTTAGCAGCACGCATTTTAAAATAAGTTAGACAATGAGCAACGATAAAGAAAAAGAAGCAAAATTAAAGGCCCTTAAGCTTACACTAGATAAGATGGACAAGACCTATGGAAAAGGTACTGTGATGAAAATGAGCGATCAAGCCATATTGGATATTGAAGCTATTTCTACAGGATCTTTAGGCTTAAACGTTGCATTAGGAGTTGGTGGATATCCTCGTGGGAGAGTAATAGAAATATACGGGCCAGAATCTTCTGGAAAAACAACCCTTACTTTACATGCAATTGCTGAGGCACAAAAAGCAGGTGGAATTGCAGCATTCATTGATGCAGAACACGCTTTTGATAGATTTTATGCTGAAAACTTAGGAGTAGATCTTGAAAATTTAATTATTTCTCAACCAGACAATGGAGAACAAGCTTTAGAAATTACCGATAATTTAATTCGTTCTGGAGCAATAGATATTATTGTAATAGATTCTGTTGCCGCTCTTACTCCAAAAAGTGAGATTGAAGGGGAAATGGGAGACTCTAAAATGGGCTTACATGCAAGATTAATGTCACAGGCACTAAGAAAATTAACAGCTAGTATTAGTAAAACGCATTGTACGGTGATCTTTATCAACCAATTAAGAGAGAAAATTGGAGTAATGTTCGGGAATCCTGAAACTACAACTGGTGGAAATGCTCTAAAATTCTATGCTTCTGTAAGATTGGATATTAGAAGATCTACACAAATTAAAGATAGCAATAGCAATGTGCTTGGGAATAAAACGCGAGTAAAAGTTGTAAAGAATAAAGTGGCTCCACCATTTAGAATGGCCGAATTTGATATCATGTACGGGGAAGGTATTTCTAAACTTGGAGAGATAATAGACATAGGAGTAGATTACGAGATCATTAAAAAGAGTGGATCTTGGTTTAGTTATGAAGACACTAAATTAGGTCAAGGTAGAGATGCTGTAAAAGCGGTTTTAAAAGACAATCCAGAATTAATGGACGAGCTTGAGGTAAAAATTGTTAATGCAATTAAGTTAGCTAAAGCATAATTGAATCTTTTAAAAAATCCAAAAATTAATAAAATCCCGCAATTGCGGGATTTTTTAATATACATACGCAACCAATTAGTTAAATATGCATCTGTAAATTACATAACCCGCAAAGTTTATCCATTTCTAGAATGAAAAAATTGCTGTTGTTGATTTTTGTCTTTTTTACGCTTAGTTGCTCAAAAGATGAGTCAGACTCAATTAATCAAGAATTGGCATCAACAATTGCTGTAGATCTTCCAGAGAGATTGGTTTATGGACAGGCTTACGAGTTTGAAGTTCATTTTAAAAAAACTACAGAGTGTCATTATTTTTCGGGATTCGATGTCTCTAAAAATAACAACACGATTGTTATAGGAGTTGTAAATAGCTTAAACTCAAACAACATCAATTGTAATGTTACAGGTAATGCTCGGGATACTGCAAAATTAAATTTTGTTGTAGAACGGGAAGATTTTTATATCTTTAAGTTCTGGCAAGGAAGTTCTTCAGTAGGTGAAGACAGGTTTCTAATTAAGGAAGTCCCCATAGTTCCTCCAGAAAATTAAATTTATATTAACAAATTTACCCCAACATTTGAGTTTAGATCAACTCATACATAACTGTAAAAAGCAGGATATAAAAGCTCAGGAACAATTATATAGGCTATATGCCAATAAATTGTTTGCTGTATGCTTAAAATATTCTAATAGTTATCAACAAGCAGAAGATAATCTGCAAGATGGCTTTATAATCATTTTTGACAAAATTAAACAGTACCAGGATAAAGGTTCTTTTGAAGGTTGGATGAAGCGTATTATGATAAATACCACGCTTCAGAAATATAGAAAACAAACGGTTTTTGAAATTGTAAATGAAGAACAATTAAAAGAACCAGAAATTGAGATTGACGATGAGATAGTATCTGTAGATTATTTGTTAAAAATTATACAGGAGCTACCGGATAGATACAGACAAGTTTTTAACTTTTATGCATTAGATGGATATTCACACAAAGAGATCTCAGAGATGTTGGAGATTTCTGTAGGAACTTCAAAATCTAATTTATCGAGGGCAAGAATAATATTAAAAGAGAAAATTGAAGCCAACCAAGTTGAGGCTGCAGTTCATTCTAGTTAGTAATGGAGGAAAGAAAACATATAGATAGAGTATTTCAAGAGAAATTTAAGGATTTCGAAGCTACGCCACGTGAAGTGGTTTGGGACTCTATTTCTGCTCGATTACAAAATAATCAAAGAAAAAAACGGGTTTTACCAATATGGTATAAAATGGCTGGAGTTGCAGCTATTCTTGCGCTATTTATTAACTACGCTACCGGATTATTCAAATCTTCTGAAATAGGAAATGCAGCTGCTTCTACTTTAGTTGAAGATAATACACTTAGCATTAGCTTGGCATCCCACGATTATACAGAGAATATGATTAGATCTTCTATTATTCTTCAAGCAATAATGCAACACACTTATAAAAAGCAAATCTTAGATAACCAAACATCGGAATTTGGAATTAATGGTTCATCAGAAATTGTAGCTTCTAGTAAAAAGGAATCGAAAGTTATTCTTTTAGTGCCTAAAGATAAATATACGTTTAGCAATTATAATTCTTCTGTAGTTTCAAATTCTGCAAAAGAAAGCACTACAAAAAACACGAAATCAAACTTGAAGGATCTTCCAACTCCTGAAAATAACAAAGAGGTTGAAACTTTAGAAATAGCAATTGCTTCTAAAAAATTAAGAGTTTCCACTATGGCTGCTCCTATATTCTATGATAATTTTGGAAGCGGAACTTCAATAGATGCTCAATTTGCTAACAATGAAAGCAGTGGAGAACTCTCTATTTCTTATGGAATAAACCTTGCCTACCAAATTTCAGAAAAAATAAAACTCAGATCTGGGATAAGTAAAGTAGATCTTAGTTACAATACCAAGAATATTGCATTTACGGCTGCGGTTAATCCAACAGCGCTCAATGGAATTAATTATGCAGATGGGAATATTCCTAATTACAGAATCGAGAACCGCATAGTTCGTCCTTTTAATAATTTAAATGCTTCAGCAGAATTTAATAGAGCAAGTTTAGCTTCACCAACTGCGGGATATATCAATCAGAAATTAGGTTTTATTGAAGTTCCTTTGGAAATTGAATATGTGCTAGTTGATAAGAAATTTGGTGTAAATATTATTGGTGGAGGAAGTACATTGTTTCTAGATGACAATATGATCTCTCTTAACTCATCAGATTTTTCTACTGATCTAGGTGAAGCAAACAACCTGAATACAATTAGCTTCAGTACTAATATTGGTGTAGGTATAGATTATAAAATTTCTCCACAGTTTGAATTGAATTTGGAACCAATTTTCAAGTATCAATTAAATACCTTTAGCAAAACTACTGGAAATGTAAATCCTTATTACTTTGGGGTTTATTCTGGATTTAGCTTTAAATTCTAAACAGATTTTATAGAGACGGATTTCTTAGTTCGTGAAGTATAATATCATAAACCTCCTTCTTCAATATTCGTTTATCCTCTTGTTCCATATTTAGGGTTGGAATTACTTTGTGCGCTTTAGCTCTCATAATACCTGGGCTTCCAGAAAAAAACACATAAGAAAAGCGTTTTTTATTATCATGAAAGGTTATAGGCGCTATTGGGATTTGATGATCTATTGCTAATCTAAAAGCACCGTCTTTAAAAACAACCAATTCTCTAGATCTATCCTGCGGCACGCCTCCTTCCGGGAAGATACATATACTATTTCCTTGGTTTAACCTTCTTTGAGCCTCCTTAAATACCCGCAATCTACTTTGCTGATTACCTCTGTCTACAACAATGCATGTGCGTTTATAAAAAAAACCAAAAAGTGGAATTTTGGTTAGTTCCTTTTTTCCTACGAAAATAAAAGGATGGTCTATCACGGCAAGCATCATCATTATATCTATAATAGAAGTATGATTGGCCACAAACATATAACTCTTACCCTTAATTAAATTGGCAGCATCCAACTTCTTCGGAATAAAACCCATTCCGTATAAAATACTCTTCGCCCAGATCCTTGTACAATAGAAGTACTGCGGGTAGAATTTTTCAGAAGATGAAAAAATCAACAGAAATGGTAGCATAACTATAATGGGAAGACCCATAAGAATATAGAACCAAATTCGCCAGACGGTAATTAATAATTTTCTAAAAATATCCATAAGAACCAAAAATACTAAAATGAATTAAGCGAATTAAACAAAAGAAGTACCTTTGTGAAAATTTAAAAAAGTCCATGTCTAGAATACTTACCGGCGTACAAAGCACAGGAACCCCCCACTTAGGAAACTTACTTGGCGCAATTATTCCCGCAATAGAAATGGCAAATAAGCCAGAGAATGAATCTTTTCTATTTATTGCAGATCTACATTCACTTACACAAATAAAAAACGCCAAGCTTTTAAGAGAGAACACTTATTCTACAGCTGCAACATGGTTAGCTTTTGGATTGGATATAGAAAAAACAGTGTTCTACAGACAAAGTGATATTCCACAGGTTACAGAGCTTTCCTGGTATTTAAGCTGTTTCTTTCCTTATCAACGTTTAACCTTGGCGCACTCCTTCAAGGATAAAGCAGACAGATTGGAAGACGTAAACTCTGGATTATTCTCTTATCCAATGCTTATGGCTGCAGATATCTTATTATATGATGCCGAAATTGTTCCAGTAGGAAAAGATCAATTACAACATATAGAAATGACCAGGGATGTGGCCTCTAGATTTCATGCACAATTGGGTGAAACGTTTGTAATGCCTGAAGCTAAAGTGGAAGAACATACCATGTATATTCCCGGGACAGATGGTGCTAAAATGAGTAAATCCAAAGACAATGTGATCAATCTTTTTTTACCAGATAAGCAACTTAGAAAGCAGATCATGGGTATACAAACAGACAGTACTCCCATGGAAGCTCCTAAAAATCCAGACACTTGTAATGTTTTTGCCATCTTTAAATTGCTTGGAAACAAAACTCAAGTGGAAGAACTTCGTGAAAAGTACTTAGCTGGTAATTTTGGTTACGGCCACGCAAAACAAGCTTTATATGACCTTGTTATAATTAAGTATGATACCGAACGCGAAAAATATACTTATTATATGAATAACTTACCTGAAATAGATGCTGCCTTAGAAAAAGGTGCAGCAAAAGCTACAGCTATTGCAAATACTGTTTTGGAGAAAGTAAGAACCAAACTCGGATATTAAATAGCTTCGAACAATTTACCGGGAAGCGGGCGAATTGACCCTTTTAATTCCATTTCTAATAAAATGCCCGCAGCCTTATAAGTGGGCATTTTGCAATTTAGAGCAATATGATCCAATTGTTGCTTCCCTGCTTCTTGCAGAAAATCATATAGCAACTGCTCCTCTACTTTCAACTCTACAAACAATTGTTTTTGTATAGCTCCGCTCTTAGTTTGTAAGTCCCAATTTAAGATATAAATTAGATCTGCAGCTGAAGTTAATACATGTGCATTTTGAGATTTTATAAGGTTGAGACATCCTTTACTCTGAATATCTGTTGGCCTTCCTGGAACTGCAAATACTTCCCTATCATAAGAATTAGCGATATCTGCAGTTACCAATGAGCCTCCTTTATCTGCACTTTCTATAACAATAGTGGCTTCACTTAATCCAGCAATAATTCTGTTTCGCTTTAAAAAATTATTTCTGTCGAATTTATCCGAACTCCAAAAATCGGTGAAAAAACCACCATTTTCTTCTAAAGAAGATTTGTATTTGGAGTGAGATTGTGGATATAACTGATTTAATCCGTGGGCTAAACAACCTATAGTTTGCAAGTCATTTTTAATTGCAGCCTTATGTGCGGTAATGTCTACACCATAGGCAAAACCAGAAACTATTACGGGATCTAATGGAGCTAGTTCTTCTATAAGCTTTTCACAAAAAACAGCTCCGGCAGATGTGATCTTTCTGGTGCCAACGATACTCAGTATCTTCTTCTTTTTAAGATCTATATTTCCTTTTGAAAACAATAAAATTGGCCCGTCATTACAATGTTTAAGCTTTTCCGGATAATCCTTGTCTTGATAATAATGATAATTAATCTCATTATTCTGAATAAATTTCAATTCAGCTTCAGCAAGTTTAATTCTTTCAGCATCAAAAAGACCCTGCAGTTTGATCTTCCCAATTCCATCAATTTTTAGCATACTTTCTTTCTTAGCTTTAAAAATTGCTTCCGCAGAGCCAAAATGCCGGATCAATTTTTTAGCAGTACTATCTCCAAGATTGGGAGCGTTTTGTAATGCTAGCGTGGAAAGTAATTCAGAATCAGTCATAAAACAGATATTTGCAGCAAAATTTATTTTTTAATGAATATAAAATAATATTACGTTATTTCCCTGATATACAATTCCTTCCAAAGAGATTATCTGATGAGATTTCTTATAAAAAGATTTGTTAATAAGATATCTTTGGCTATTTTTAGGGTATCAATAAAATTCCTATTTTTGTTTAAATGACAATAGCAACCTACATTTCCGACTTACTTTATAGATACGAGTGCGTAATTTTGCCTGGATTTGGTGCCTTTTTAACACAAAAGGTCTCAGCTCAATTCAATGAAAAAGAGCAAAATTTCTATCCACCAAAAAAAAAGATCTCTTTTAACTCTCAGCTTACTAAAAACGATGGGTTATTAGCCAACTATATCGCAGAGGTGGAAAACCTTGGATATAAGCAAGCTATCTATAAAATTGAAGAATATGTTGTACAGCTTCATTTACAATTGGAAAGAGAAAAAAGCTTCTCTCTAAAGAACATTGGAACTATAGACTTATCTCAAGAAGGAAAGATTCAATTTTCACCACTTTTAAGTTCCAATTTTTTATCAGCTTCCTTTGGATTGGCTCAAATTCCTGCAAGTGGAGTTACAAGAGAAGAACTTAAGAAGCAAGTTGAGGCATTAGAGGAAAAAGCGCCTATTTTATTTACTCCTGAAAGAAGAAATAAAGTTTCTTACCTAAAATATGCAGCTATTGGATTGCTTGCACTTGGACTAAGCGGAATCGCTGGTTTAAAATTGTATAGCAATCAGGTTACAGATCATAACTTGGCAGAACAACAAGCTGCAGAATCTCAACTTCAGCAAAAAATTCAAAAAGCAACTTTTGTAATTGATAATCCACTTCCTGAGATCACCTTCACGGTTACTAATCAAAGTGGAAATTACCATATTGTTGCCGGAGCATTCCGCGTAGAGGAAAATGCTCATCAAAAGGTTGAAGAATTGCGTACGGCAGGTCATAAAGCTCGTTATATTGGCGAAAACAGATATGGTTTGCATCAAGTGGTTTTTAGCAGTTTTCAGTCCAGAAGAGATGCGATAAATGCTTTAAGAGCAATCCAGAAAACGGATTCTGGTTCTTGGTTACTTACTCAAGAACTTTAGGATTCAATTAACTTGTTTAGACTGGTCTAGCAATGTACCTTTGCCCAAAATTGGCGCAATGGAAGCAAGAACACCTAAAGATTCCCGTACTATTCTTACCGACTTGGTATTACCAAGTGAAACCAATCCCTTAAATAATCTTTTTGGAGGTGAACTTTTGGCGCGTATGGATAGAGCTGCAAGTATTGCGGCCCGTAGACATAGTCGTAGAATTGTGGTAACCGCTTCTGTAAACCATGTAGCTTTTAATAAAGCTATTCCATTAGGAAGTGTTGTAACAGTAGAAGCTGTTGTTTCCCGTGCTTTTAAGAGCTCTATGGAAATCTTTATAGATGTTTGGGTAGAAGACAGAGAAAGCGGTAGAAGATCTAAAGCAAATGAAGCTATTTATACTTTTGTTGCTGTAGATGAAACAGGTTCACCTGTGCTGGTTCCTGAATTAACTCCTGAAACCGAATTGGAAATAGACAGATATGATGCTGCGTTAAGAAGAAAGCAATTGAGCCTAGTATTAGCAGGGAAAATGAAGCCAAAAGATGCTACCGAACTAAAAGCATTATTCGAGTAGACTTATACTAGGAATTTATAACCTTCTTATCCTCAATATATTGCAGAATAATCTGCTTAAATATTTCCGGTGAATCTGGAAAGATTTTCATTTCGTCAAATTTATTATACTTAATATATACATAAATCTTTGGCTGACTGTATAAAAGGTGAATCAAATTATTATTGGTCTTAATTTCCACCTCTTTAATAGTTTGTAAATCTATATGAGTTCTTTGGTAAGGCTGCTCTAAAATGAATTTTGAAGAAGTTACTTTATAATTTGTAAGCTTATTAAATATAAACGGTATTAGGAAAAAGAAGAAAGGATACAATAGTAAAAAATTCCATTCTCCTTCTATATAGGCAATAATTCCCACAATAATAGAGAATATAACGAACATTACTATTCCGCTAAATCCATAATTAGATTTAAATTTTTCAGCTTCCAATTTACATTTTTAATATCCAATCTGCAGGATCCATTTTTTCTGTATTCTTATAGATTAAGAAATGTAAAGTTGTTTTACCGGAACTAGAGCTGGTAGCAACTTCTCCAATATCTTGACCTAAGGTAACTGCATCTCCCTTTGTGACATATACATTAGATAAGTTGTTATAGATGGTAATATAATCTCCATGACGTACCATGATGGCCTTGTTTGCCCCTTTTACAGCTTGAACCTCACTAACTGTTCCTCCAAATACTGCCCGTGCCTTAGCGCCTTTGTCGGTGTCTATTCGAACTCCGTTACTATTTACAGTGGTACTTTTCACAATTGGATGTGGCTGAGTTCCAAATCTCATACTTACCACACCAGATCTCACTGGCCATGGTAATTTCCCTTTATTACTGGCAAAATTTGCTGCCAATACTTTTGCTTCTGGAGTCAACTCGTAAGTATCTCTAGATTTAGATCCGCTTTCTTTGTTTGCCTTTGCAATAGAAGCACGAATAATTTCGTCTATCTGCTTGTCTATAGCATTCATTTCCTGTTGCTTCTTTTTGATCTGTGAAGCAAAATCTCCTTCTTTCTGTCTTATACTTTTAATAAGTACTTGCTGAGATTGCTTGTTCTTTCCAAGTTGTTCACGGGTAGATCTATTCTCGACGATCAATTTCTCTTTAACTTTTTTCTGATCTAATAAATTAAGATTCAACGACTGAAGCTCTTCAGATTTTACCTTGATCTCGTCACCTTGTTTCTTTCTATAATTGGCATATTGCTTCATATACTGAAGCCTTTTATAAGCCTGCAAAAAATTTTGTGAAGAAAGAAGAAACATGATCCTACTTTGTTGAGATTTACTCTTGTAAGATTTCTGGATCATCTTCCCATAATCTTCCTTTAAGCTTTCCAGCTCTTTTCTAAGCGTCTGGATTTTAGCTGAATTGGAACTAATATCTCTAGTTAGCAAATTAGCTTGCTGATTGGTGACTTTTATTAAATTTTCTGTAGTCCTAATTTGTCTGTCCAGATCTTCCACTTCTGTCAGCACCGATTTTTCCTTTTTCTTGTTGGAAGATCTTAAATTATTTATTTTTTGTATCTCTTCACGTAACTGGATTCGGCGTTCTTCCAGATCCTCACGCGAGTTCTGAGAATATAAGTTTGCACTTCCAATCAATAGAAATGCAACAACAAAAATATATTTGGGATGGGACTTTAACTTCATTATTCTATTACAATTTCATCATAACCAGATGGAATATCAAAAGGGAAACTCACCGGTTCATTAAAGGTCACAGAACGATAAAATATTTCTATTTGAGTTCCTTTACCCTCACTGTTAGCTACTATTTTGATTTCTTCAGGGAAATCCTGATTATTAACTTTTTGATATTTTGGATAGGTCACCGTTACATTTCTATTCTCTTTTTCTTGGGATAATTGCTGTGCAACGGCCTTATAACTTTTAGGATCTAGTAAAAATAATTTTTTAATTAATTCCAATTCATTCGAAGGCACTAATTGATATCCTTGTGTAGATTCTGTTAGCACATATTTATCTTCTCGAAGATCGTAGATGGTTTGCCCGATCAATAAATTTTGTAATTTTTCGAAGTCAAGATCGGTTCCAATCCATTTGCTCACCAAGCTATAATCGCCATCGAAATAGGTCTTCCCTATTTTTTCGTAATAACTCACTCTATCTTTGGTGATAAGTGCTTTGGCCAATGGAATTCCCAGTAATTGGGCGCTCATCCAAATTGCACTATCCTTTTGCATTCTAAAACTTACGGTTAGAGATTGTGAGCGTTCCTCATCCTGATATTGAAGTCTCAACCTGCTGTTCAAGGTTTTAAAATTAACTTCCTTATCGTAATGCATAGAAACCACTTTACTTGTGGCAGCATCTTCGATCTTCACTGTTTTTTTCTTAGTTCCACATCCAATTATTAGAAGGGACATAAGTATTAGGGTAACAATATTTTTAGTCATTTAATTTCATGTTTTTGGTAAGCAGGTAGGCCTTTTCCTTAAATTCTGTGGCCTTAGATACATTTCCCAATCCATTATAAGCAATAGAAAGTTGCATATAAAAATCAGATTCCATCACTGCATCGTCAATCAAATAATCCAGGCCAAATGTAAGTATTTCTAATGCTTCCTTGTACTGGTTTAAATTATTTAAACTAACAGCTTTTACAAGATAGAAGAATGGTTGTGAAGGAAAGATTTCCAATGCAGAATCACTAAGCTCCAAAGCTTCTTTATATTTTAACTGGTCTATTTGAAGAAGCAATGTATTCCTGAGCAAGCTATAGTTATCTATATTTTTAGCTAAACCTAATTCGTAAAACGCCAAGGCTTGTTTTTTATCTTTTTTCTGAAGAAAATATTCTCCCAACTTCTGAAAGATCTCCGGACTATTTTCTTTTTCTGAAAACAACGCAGCCACTTTTCTTAACTCATCCTCATAGTTTGGATTTTCATTTACAAAGAGTAGAAAATCATTCAGCACCTTGAATTTTGAAGCTGCATCTATCTCTTCAGATTCTAAAACCAACCTCATAGAACGCAAAGCTTCTTCAGTTTTATTATTATTTAAATAGAATTTATATAGCGCTAAATGAACCACTTTCGAATTTGGGAAAACTTGTCTCATTTTTTCCGCAGTCGCAAAAGCTTCCTTTTCTAATCCTTCATCGCTATACACATAAATAAGATTCAAGTAATTCATCTCGTTCTCCGGATTCAAAACTATAGATTCCTGAAGAGTTTTTATTTGAGCTGAAGTATTATTGGTAAGCGCATAGATCTGCTGTCTCAAGCTATTCCGATATTCAGTTACACCCAGCTCAGCATCTAATTTATCCAATAATCCAATAAGCTTATCGAATTGTTGTTGCTCAAAATAGATCTTTGCCAGATCATCATAATACTTATCGTTATAGGCGACAAGATTCTTTGAAATAGTAATGGCTTCCTCATATTGTTTATTAAAATAATAGGTGTCGAATAAAGCTGCCATGATCCACTCTCTATTAGGTGACAAGCGGTTCGCTTTTTGAAAATTACTAATTGCTTCCTGATAATTATTAAGCAATTTATAATTCTTACCTAATTCAAAAAAAACAACCGCATTATTGGGTTGTAATTTTTCACAAGCCCTAAGCGCAGTAATAGCTTTCTCAAAATTCTCGATTGCCTTTTGTTTCAAGGCTTCAAAAAATTGCTCCTGAAAAGCATCGCTTACCTCACCCAGATCGTCTACTGCAATTTCCTGTAAGGGCGCAGGAACTTCTTGAGCACTAAGCTTAGAAGTCCAAACTCCCATCAAAAGGAAAATATAGACGAATAAATGCTTCATTAGAATTATAGATTTATATTATTCCAACACAGAATAATCTCCAATACTTATCTGGGTAAAATTACCATCGAACTTTGCGTTATTTCCAATCATAGCATTTTCTAAATTGGCATTTATAATTACGGATTCTGTTTGAATAAGACTATTTTTGATAGTTGAATTTTCAATTTTTGTGCCATTTCCAATGGAAACGTTTGGCCCAATTTTAGCATTTGTAAGCACAACATTTTCGCCGATAAAACAAGGTTCGGTAATTTCAGAATTTGTGATCTTAACTGAATCTGAGATCAGTTTTTCACCATCCTGATGCAAGAAATTTAGCATTCTTCCATTAGTTTCTACGGTAATCTGTTTATTTCCACAGTCCATCCATTCTTCCACCTTTCCGGGAACAAAAACATTTCCACTGGCTTGCATAGCTTTAATACCATCATTAATCTGATATTCTCCGCCACGAATAATATTTTGGTCCAAAACCTTTTGTAATTCATCTTTAAGAACCGAAACATCTTTAAAATAATAGATCCCTATCACGGCAAGATCTGAAACAAATTCTTCTGGTTTTTCTACCAATTCGGTGATCTGGTTCTTATCGTTCAGTTTCACCACTCCATATGCATTCGGATTTTCAACTTGCTTAACCCAGATAACAGCATCTGCATCTTTATTAAGTGTAAAGTCTGCTTTGAACAACGTGTCTGCATAGGCAACCACTGCCGGACCAGAAAGGGATTCCTTAGCGCACATTATGGCGTGTCCAGTTCCTAATGGTTTATCTTGGTAATAGATTGTACCTTTAGCACCCAAACTCTCTGCAATCTCTTTTAAATCGGTTTCCACCTTCTCCCCAAAATCCTGCCCAATGATAAATGCAACTTCATCTACCTTTTCATCCAAAACTTTTGCAATATCTTCTACCAGCCTGTGAACAATAGGTTTTCCAGCGATAGGAATTAAGGGTTTTGGAACGGTTAAGGTATGTGGTCTTAATCTTGAGCCGCGACCGGCCATTGGTACTATTATCTTCATCTTATATTTTTATTCTGATTCGGTTAGCATTATTAATTCGTCATCCTGAATTTATTTCAGGATCTCAATAAAATCTATAATTTTTAAGTAGCTGAATCGATTCCTACAACCATCGGAACAGCTTGACAATTAATCTCCTAATTTAAATTTTCGATTAATAAATTTATTTATTCCCAGTACTTCCGAAGCCTCCGACTCCTCTACTGGTAACTTCTAAAACTTCTACTTGATCCCAAGTGATCTGCTCATGTTTTGCAATAACCATTTGAGCTACTCTTTCCCCATTTTCAATTACAAAATTTTCATTGGAAAGGTTTACAAGAATTACGCCTATTTCACCGCGATAATCTGCATCTATAGTTCCAGGTGAATTCAAAACGGTAATTCCCTTCTTAGCTGCTAAACCACTTCTTGGTCTCACCTGAGCTTCAAAACCCAATGGTAATTCCATGAAAAGCCCTGTTTTAACAATAGCTCTCTCCAAAGGTTTTAACGTAATAGCTTCAGAAATATTGGCTCTAAGGTCCATTCCTGCAGAGAATGCAGTTTCATAATTTGGTAGATCGTGCGCCGACTTATTTATAATTTTCACTTTCATTGATTCCGAATTTGTTTAAAATCTTTACGTTCTATTAAAATAACTGTACTTAAGAATATTGCCACGAAGAAAATACCTATTAAATAATTTTCCCGGAAATACATGAATGATATCGCGGATAATCCTACTGCTAAAAAGAGATACAAACTAATACTTTTTAATTTATAGGGTACAGGATAATATTTTCTTCCGAAATAAAAGGAGATAATCATCATAGTTCCATACGCAGCTAAAGTTGTGTATGCTGAAGCCATAAACCCAATAACAGGGATTAGTGCAAGGTTCATAAAGATAGTGATCAATGCGCCAAATATAGAGATGTACATTCCGGCTTTTGTTCTATCTGTTAGTTTATACCAGATTGCGAGATTATGATAGATCCCCAAGAAAAGATTTGCTAATAAAATAACCGGAACTATAGAAATTGTTATCCAATAATCTGAATTGGGAATAATAAGGATCTTAAAAAAGTCTAAAAACACGACCATTACCAAAAGAATAAAACTTCCTAAAATCACAAAATAATTTAAAATGTTGGCATAGGTTTGTTTTGCATTTTCCTGTTTGGAGTGATTAAAAAAGAATGGCTCTGCCCCCATTCTAAATGCTTGTACGAAAATGGTCATGAAGATGGCTAGCTTATAACAACCTGCATAAGCTCCCATAATATCTTCAGAGATCATATCCTTCAATAATATTTTATCTAGCATTTCATTAATTACAAATGCAATTCCCGCGATCATGATAGGCCAACCATATTTCCACATTTGTTTAAAAATGCCAAATTTAAACTCGATCTTAGATTTGAAAAAGTAAGGAAGCAAGATTAAAAACGTGGCTCCACTAGCCAGTAAATTAGCGAGAAATATATACTGTACCTGGTCTTCTGAAGAATATCTTTCTAGTACAAAATCTGGAACTAGACTAGGATAATCGGGAACTAGCCAAAGAAAAAAGAAATTCACCAATACCACCAAAACAATATTAAAGATCTTTACTCCTGCAAATTTTATTGGTCTATTAGACGCTCTTAAATAAGCAAATGGCACGACTACCAAAGCATCCAAAGCTAAAATCGCTAAGAGCATATTGAAATACTTAGGATTTAGATCTACGAATCCAATTATATAATCCTTAAAAAGAAAAACTATTCCAAAAAAGAGAATTGTTGTTACCGTAAGGCTTATAAATGCGGTTGAAAAAACTTGTCCTTTTTTATCTGAATTACTGAAATACCTGAAGAATGCGGTTTCCATTCCATACGTAAGAATCACATTGAAAAATGCTGCCCAAACATAAAATGTAGTATTAACAGAATAGCCAACTGTAGTTAATGCTGTAACATGTAAGGGTACCAAGATAAAATTCATGAGCCTCGGCAAAACGGTTGCAAACCCGTAAATTATAGTGTCCTGAAAGAAACGTTTTAAGGTGCTCAAAAGCGGCTTGGTTTAAGCTATAAATATCATAATTAATCGGTTAACATTCGGGTGCCAAAAATAATATTTCCCCATTGTTTTTAACAAAAAATCGCAGACACTTAAATTTCAATTTTAAAACAATTAAAAACGAAGTGAAAAAGCTTCACTTCGTTTTTAATGGTTAATAAATATAGGACTATACTCTTTCTTTAACGCCGGAAAGTTTATAATATTTCACTTTGGAGTTTTGAGTGAATATTAAAATGGCTTCGTCATCATTCAGTTCAAAGTCCATTTTCTCATTCTTTTGCGGCATTTTGTTACCATACTCATCTTTAGGATCGGAACTCATTATCATATCTGGCTTGCCTGTATTAAAAGTAGCCACTAGTACACCCGCTGAATCTGGGCTAGAAACAAGGTCTGCTTTCTTATTTCTGAAATAAACAGCATCTAAATTTACTCTATTGGTTTGGATAGCAGTTACCGGAATGTATAAGCTAGTAATTTCCCCTTGAGTTGTGTAATAGGCATTCCCGATTTTTGCAGGAGCTTTTTCTTGCAGATCCTTATTGCCAGCGCAGCTAGCAAATACAACTGTTGTTATTACTGCGCCAAAAATTAGGTATAGATATTTCATGATTATTTTGTTTTAGTTGCTAAGTATAAAACAAAATGAATGCCAAAAGAAAAACCCTTCAGAAAAGTGAAGGGTTTTTTTTATTTTGATAGAATTCTTCAGATAGTCAGAGATTGTCGAAAAATTAAGGAAGTCTAACACACACTTCGACAAGCTCAGTGTGACAAACTTCAACAATCCCGATATCTATCAGGACAGTGTGAAAATGAAATTTTAATTATTCAATGCCTCAGCACCTCCAACGATCTCTAGGATCTCATTGGTAATAGCTGCTTGTCTAGCTTTGTTGTAAGACAATTTAAGATCATCTCTTAATTCTGTTGCATTATCTGTTGCTTTGTGCATCGCCGTCATACGAGCTCCGTGCTCTGATGCTAATGAGTCACTCATCGCTTTGAATAACTGCATTTTAAGAGATTTTGGAATGAGTTCTTTTACGATTTGCTCCTTTTCTGGCTCAAAAATGTAATCTAGATTTACATTCTTTTCTGTTTCAAATTTCTCGATAGGCAAAAACTGTTCTGTAATTACTTCTTGAGTTGCAGCGTTTATAAACTTATTATAGACTATAGAAATTTCATCATATTTACCATCCAAGAACCACTGCATGATGTTTTCTGCAATTGCAGCTACATTGTCGTATTTAAGGTCATCAAAAATAGCGCTGTTGTTTTCTGCAATCGTATACGTTTTGCTAAGAACATCGTTCGCTTTCTTTCCCAAGGTTAAGATTTCTACATTCTTATCGCTGTATTTTGAAGCAGCAACTGCGCGAGCCCCTTTAACAATATTCGTGTTAAAAGCTCCTGCCAATCCTCTATTAGAAGAAATAGCTACTACTAAAACCTTTTTAACTTCTCTTTGTTCAGCAAAAGCACTTGCACTATCAACATCTAAAGAAGCACTAAGACTTTGTAGCAATTCCGTTAGTTTTTCAGAATAAGGTCGCATGGCAGTAATGGCATCCTGTGCTTTACTCAACTTTGCAGCCGATACCAATTTCATGGCACTGGTAATCTGCATGGTTGATGAAACCGAGGTAATCCTGTTACGTAATTCTTTTAAGTTTGCCATATTATGTAATTATAAATTCTGAATTTAAAATTCTGAATTCTAAATTAGTTCTTATATTTTGATGAAATCTCTTTTGCAGCCATCACTAAAGTATCTGTGATCTCATCTGTAAGTTTTCCAGCTTTTAAGCCATCCAAGGTTGCGCGATGTTTTACGTTTAAGTATTCTAAATACTCCGTTTCAAATTCTTTCACCTTGTTTACTGGTACATCTCTTAAAAGGTTCTTAGCACCTGCAAAGATAATTGCAATTTGTTCTTCTACTGGATAAGGATCGTTTTCTGCTTGTTTTAAGATCTCTACGTTACGCTTTCCTTTTTCAATTACATTTAAGGTAGCAGCATCAAGATCGGATCCAAACTTAGCAAACGCTTCCAATTCACGGAATTGAGCTTGGTCTAATTTTAAAGTTCCTGCAACTTTTTTCATCGCTTTAACTTGAGCATTACCCCCAACACGAGATACAGAAATACCTACGTTAATAGCCGGACGAACCCCAGAGTTAAATAAATCTGATGTTAAAAAGATCTGACCATCTGTAATCGAAATTACGTTGGTAGGAATATATGCAGAAACATCTCCTGCTTGAGTTTCAATAATTGGCAATGCAGTTAAAGATCCACCACCTTTTACCAAATGCTTAATAGAATCTGGAAGATCGTTCATTTCTGACGCGATCTTATCATTGTTTATCACTTTTGCAGCACGCTCCAATAATCTAGAGTGTAAGAAAAATACATCTCCAGGATATGCTTCACGTCCCGGTGGGCGACGTAATAATAACGAAACCTCACGGTAAGCTACTGCTTGTTTAGAAAGATCATCAAATACAATAAGTGCTGGACGACCAGTATCTCTAAAGTACTCACCAATTGCAGCACCTGCAAAAGGAGCATATACTTGCATTGGAGCAGGATCTGATGCGTTTGCCGCAACAATGGTTGTATAAGCCAAAGCCCCTTTTTCTTCTAACTTCTGCGCAATTCCTGCAACAGTAGAAGCTTTTTGACCAATAGCAACATAAATACAATGTACAGGATGTCCTGCATCGTAAAATTCTTTTTGATTTAAGATAGTATCGATACACACAGCAGTTTTACCTGTCTGACGGTCACCAATAACTAACTCTCTTTGTCCTCTTCCAACCGGTACCATAGCATCAATAGCTTTGATTCCCGTTTGCATAGGCTCGGTAACTGGCTCACGAAAAATAACCCCTGGTGCTTTACGCTCCAATGGCATCTCGAAAGTTTCACCTTGAATAGGACCTTTACCATCTATTGGAGCACCTAAAGTGTCCACAACTCTACCTGTAATTCCTTCCCCAACTTTAATGGAAGCAATACGCTGTGTTCTTTTTGCTATAGATCCTTCTCTAATTGCTTTAGAAGGTCCCAAAAGTACTACCCCAACATTGTCTTCCTCAAGGTTAAGTACAATTCCTTCTAATCCACTTTCAAATTCAACTAATTCTCCATATTGAGCATTTGCTAATCCGTAGATACGAGCAATACCATCTCCTACGGTAAGTACTGTTCCTACTTCATCTAAAGAAGCTTTTGCTTCAAAACCTGAAAGTTGTTTTTTTAATATTGCTGAAACTTCAGCTGGATTTACTTCGGCCATAATTATTAGAATAAAATTGATACACTTAAAGTATACCTGTTTTCATTAAATTGTTGAAATATAAGTGTTGTTAGTAAACTCTCTTTTTAAATTACTAAGACTTTTAGCAACACTCGTATTGTATTGAAGGTCTCCTATTCTAAGAATAAAACCTCCTAAAATGCTTGGATCTACTGTACTCTCTAAAGTTGCTACATTTCCAGTAAGCTCTTTTACTTTCTCAAGTATCTTTGCCTCTAAATGAGCATCTAAAGGAACCGCAGTTGTTACTTTCGCAACTTGAATGTGGTTCATTTCATTGAATAAAGCAGTATATTTTTGCGCTACAGCTTGTAGCTGAATAATTCTATTATTGTCTATAAGAATATCAAAAGCCCCTAGAGTTATAGTGTGAGAAGCTTTAAAGATCTCCTTTAAAGCACTCTTTTTAACATCTGATTTTACAACCGGACTAGCCAAAACTTCTTGCAAATCTTCACTGGTAGAAATAGTTTCAGAAATTGAAACCATATCCTTATTAACCAATTCGGCAGCATTTTGATCTTTTGCCAATTCTAAAATTGCTTTTGCGTATCTCTGAGCAGCTCTGGTACTTTTCATAAACTTATTTTAACGTAACATCTGCCAACATATCCTCAACCAATTTGTATTGTTTCTCTGTGGTAGATAATTGTTCACGAATTACTTTTTCTGCAATCTCGATAGATAAAGTTGCAACTTGGTTCTTAAGATCCACCATTGCAGCATTTTTTTCATTCTCGATAATCACTTGTGCGTTAGCCACAATTTTATCTGCTTTCGCTTGAGCCTCCGCAGCAGCTTCACTAACGATCTTTTCTTTTAACTCACGAGCTTCCTTGAGCATCGCGTCTCTTTGAGCTCTAGCTTCATTTAATAATTTCTCATTATCTGCTTGAAGGTTTTGCATTTCCATCTTTGCTTTTTCAGCAGATGCTAATGCATTTTTAATCCCTTCCTCACGACTATTCAAAGAGTCTAAAATTGGTTTCCAGGCAAATTTCTTAAGCAAAATAATTAATACTACCAGTATTAGTGCTTGCCAGAAAAATAATCCGAAAGAAAAATCATTAATTAACTTTTCCATATTCTTATATTAAGGTAATCTAGTTTTTAAAATTTAATCTAACCTTGTAACCAACCGTTACAAGGTTAGATATTTTTTTGATTATACTGCGAATAACGCAGCAAAAGCAACACCTTCCAAAAGAGCGGCGATAATAATCATCGCTGTCTGGATTTTTCCAGTTGCCTCTGGCTGACGAGCAATAGCATCCATTGCAGAACCACCAATCTTTCCAAGACCGATACCTGCACCGATAATTACTAAACCAGCTCCAATTAAATCAACATTCATAGCTTCCATATCTACTTATTAAAAATTAAACTTACTTATTTATTAAACTTTTATATTACCGGGATATCTTCACTATGATCATCTGGGTGATGCTCATGGTCTTCTACCGCCATACCTATATACAATGCACTTAATAAAGTGAAAATATAGGCCTGTAAAAATGCTACTAACAATTCTATAACTGAGATAAACAAAGTGAACCCAAAAAATGCAGGTCCTGCTATCCAGTTTTTAAATATTACTATTAATCCCAACAAACTCATCAATACCACATGCCCTGCAGTCATATTGGCGAATAAACGAATCATTAATGCAAATGGCTTCGTGAACATTCCTAAAACCTCTATTGGCATTAAAACTATCTTCATAGGAATTGGAACGCCTGGCATCCAAAATATATGTTTCCAGTAATGCTTATTCCCACTAAACTGTACTATAAAAAACGTGATCAAAGCAAGACAGAAAGTTACCGCAATATTACCAGTAACATTAATACCAAGTGGTGTTAACCCAATTAAGTTTAAAATCCAGATAAAGAAAAACACGGTAAGCAAAAAACCCATATATTTTCTATAGTTAGGACCTATGTTTGGCTTCGCAATATCGTCCCTTACATAAATAATTAAAGGTTCTAAAACTCGGCCAAATCCGCCTGGCAAATCTTTTTTCTTATAGGATGAAGCTAAACTCTTAAACATAAAGAACATTAAAAGAGAAACAATAAGCATTGCCAATACATTTTTTGTAATAGAAAAATCTATTGGACGCTCATTAGAAGGAAATCCTTCCTCATCGTATGAAATAGTTCCAGCGGCATCTGTCTTATAAATCTTGGTGTGGTACAATTTGTAGGTCTGACCGTCTTTTACTACCAATTCTTCTCCATGATGAAATTCTGAAGCAGAAAAGGCTTTTAACCCATTATCTAGATCGTAAATTATTACCGGAAGTGGGAATCCATAGTGTTCTCCAGCTTCTCCATCTGATAAAAAATTAAAATAGTGAGAATCTAAAAGGTGATGATCTATATATTCTTTAACCTCTTCCTTAGTATCAATGGCTCCTGGTCCCTCATGCTCTTCAGTGTTTTCGGAATGCTCCTCGGCATGTTCCTGTGCATAACTATTTACAGAGACAAGCACTAAAAAAACAGCCAATAAAATTTTAATGATGTTATCCTTTTTCATTCCAGGTAAGTTTCGGTCTATAAATTTCGGTGCAAATGTACACAATTTAAATAAAAATCAATCCTAAAAATATTCAATAAGTTTTAAAATAAGATTTTTACTCTAACTCCTTGTCAACAATGTAATTAAAGCTATTTAAGATACGTACCACATAGAATATTTCTATACTTAAACACAGAACAAAAGGGATAATAAAGAGCAAGAAGTCTGATTTGTTTATTTCTATGTTTTCAATTTTTAAAAGAAAGAAGAAAACAGCAAATTTTAGCATACTAACCCCCAGATAAACAAATCCCAATTTATCTTTCAATTTATTCTGAAATAATAGAATATTCAACATCAAAAAATAGGTAAATGCAAAATTGAAGAGATAACTAAATTTTATAAGATCCGCATCTTGTGCGGTAAGTGAAGCTTGAAGGAATTTTACCTGTATAATATAGGCTAATCCGAGTAAAAAACTAAAAATAAGGGTGAATTTAAGTGCTTTAAAAATCATTAAAATTTACTTGTTGAAGCTTTTTAATTGTTTTAATACGATGTATAATGAGGCAAAAACCCCAAATAACACAAAGCCAATTGTAAACCAATTCTTGTTTGATGGATAGCGTTCGTCCAACTTTTTTCCAATCCAAGCGCAAGCGAAGATAGTTCCACCCATTTGAAATGCTATTCCAGAGAAAATAGCCCAATTTCTAAGCTGACTTTTCTTCTCGTTGTCTTTCTTTTCCTCCATTTTTAAGCGATTTAATTGCCCCTTTCATTGAACAGGTCGCGTTAAAAGAGGCTCCCGGTTCTATAGATAATTTTCCAGCCGTTACTTCGCCATCTATAACAGAAGTAGATCTTAAAGTTAAAGTTTCTTCCACATTTAAATTCCCGTCAAAAGTACCTTCAAAATCGGCATTTTGGCAAATAAGATCTCCTTTTATAAGGCCTCCTTTGCTAATCACCACTTTCCCTTCTGTCTTTAAATTACCACGCAGCGTTCCTTCTATTCTAAATCCTCCTTTAGCTTCAATATCTCCTGTA
>JBBSVD010000004.1:0-52425 GCA_038233835.1 Flavobacteriales bacterium
AAAGGAAAAGTGCAAGCAGATTATAGGATGCGCTTTCCATTAATGAAAAAAGGACGTTAATCCTTTTGATATTAAACACAGAGATATGATATTTACCAGCCAAAAATTTACAACACTAATATGGGTTTAGAAAAAATTTTATCAATTACCGGAAAGCCGGGATTATATGAGTTATCTGCACAAACACGAGGAGGATTTATTGCACAGTCTATAATAGATCAAAAAAAGATTGCTGTAAACGTGCGACATAACGTAAGCTTATTAAGTGAAATAGCAATTTATACTTACACTGAAGAAGTTCCATTAGCCACTATCTTTCAGAAGATGTTCGAAAAAGAAGATGGAAAAGAAGCTATTAATGCAAAATCCAATAAAAAAGAATTAGAAGCTTATTTTGCAGAGATCTTACCAGATTACGATGTGGAAAGAGTGTACCAAAGTGATATCAAGAAAATTGTACAATGGTATAATTTATTGATCAATAATGGTTTTACTGAGTTTGCAGTTGAAACCAAAGAGAATAAGGACGAAGAAGAATAGTCATCCTCATTTTGAAATATTTTAAAAGCAGTTCTAAAAATTTTAGAGCTGCTTTTTCTGTTTTAAAATTCTCTGGAAATTGAAGCTAGAAAATAAGAGACAATTGTATTTTTACAAAAAGGATAATAGTGAATAATCGAAAAGACCAACTCTTAGCATTCGACCGGCTTCTTACGATCATGGATGAATTGCGCGAGCAATGTCCATGGGATAAAAAGCAAACAATGGAATCTTTACGTCACCTTACTATCGAAGAAGTTTACGAGTTGGGCGATGCAATTCTAGACAATGATCCCGAAGAAATTAAAAAAGAATTGGGAGATATCTTGTTACATATCGTTTTCTATGCAAAGATCGGGAGTGAAGGTGCTAATTTTGATATAGCCGATGTTACTAATAGCATTTGTGAAAAGTTGATAGATAGACATCCTCATATCTATGGCGATGTTAAAGTTGCTAACGAAGAAGAAGTAAAGCAGAACTGGGAAAAGCTAAAATTAAAAGAAGGCAAAAAGAGCGTTTTAGAAGGCGTTCCGGCATCTCTCCCATCTTTGGTCAAAGCTAGTAGGATTCAAGAGAAAGTGGCAGGTGTAGGATTCGACTGGGAAGAACCAGAACAAGTGTTTGAGAAGCTGAAAGAGGAATTGGAAGAACTACAGCATGAAGTAGCTGTTCAGGATACAGATAATATGGAAGCCGAATTTGGGGATGTGTTATTCTCAATGATCAATTATGCCAGATTTTTAAATATAAATCCAGAAAATGCTTTAGAGCGAACCAATAAAAAATTTATTAAACGCTTTCAATATTTAGAAGGAAAGGCTCAGGAACGAAATACCCCTTTACGAGATATGAGTCTCGCCGAAATGGATATATTCTGGGAAGAAGCCAAGTTGCTGTAATCTTTAAAAGAAACTATATAAAAAATGCGGAGTTTTTTAACTCCGCATTTTTTATATAAAAATTTTTACAAACATTCTAGTACAGAGATTTTATCTTTTCTAATTTCTCTTTCCAGATCTTTAATTGCTCCTTATGATCTTCAATATTTTTATGAACATCTCTCACAAGCGGATTATCATCATCTACATTAGAAAAGAATTGTAAGTTGTTCTCTAACTGTCTTATATCTGCCTTCGTTTCTTCTACTTTCTTAGTTAGGAAATAATGCTCATTTCGCAATTTCTTATCGTCATCTGCATCGTTTAAAGATTGTATTTTATTTTCATACTTCATCATTTCTGCTTTGGTATGATCTATATCTAATTTCGAGAATAATTGATCTAATAATTTATTGAACTTCCCTTCAATAAAACGTTTATTAAAAGGCACTTTGCCAATTTGTTTCCACTCTTCTATAGCCGATTTGATCTTTGGAAGATCAGTTTTCTTATCTCCATCAAATTCTAAACTTTTAAGAGAGTCCAATAACTCTTTTTTCTGATCGAAGGCTTTTGTTTCTTCTTCATTCTCTTGATTGTTTGCTTTATGCATACGGTCAAAATAATGATTACATGAAGCCTTAAATTGCTTCCAAACTTTATCACTGTCTTTTCTAGGCACATGACCTACCTTTTTCCAGTCGTTCTGGATCTTCTTCATTAAAGGAGTAGTAGCCTTAAAATCTTCATTATCCTTATTTTCATCGGCAATTTTTATGAGTTCTATCTTTTTTTCAAGATTCTCATATTGCTCCTTCTTTAAGGATTTATAATAAGCATTTTTATTGCGATTAAATTGTCTTACCGCTTGTTTAAAAGCGCTCCAGGTTTCCTCATTCTTATCTCGGGGAACTTTTCCTGCTTCGAAAAAAGATTGTCTTAATACTTCAATTTCTTTAATTTTATTTTGCCATTGCCCATGAGATTTATGCTCACTTTCTGAAATTGCTTTTAATTTTTCGATGATCTCTTGTTTAACTTCCAGATTTTTCTCGAAAGATTTTTCCAGATCATCATAATAGGATTGTCTTACATCATGAATTTTTTTAGTGGCTTCACTAAAACGATCCCAGATATCTTCTCTAAATTCTCTGGCAACAGGCCCTAACTCTTCTTTCCACATTTTATGAAGCATTTGAAGCTCCCTAAAAGCACGGCTGGAATCTGTTTCCAAAGTTAGTTCCTCAGCTCTATCTATTATCTTTAATTTTTGCTCTAGGTTATGTTTGAAATCCAGATCCCTAAAATCACGATTTAAGTGCAAGAAATCATAAAAATTCTCTACATGATGATGATAGGTGTTCCAAACGGTATTGTATTTATCGCGTGGAATTGGACCAGCGGTACGCCATTTATCCTGTAATTCTTTAAAATGTTTGTAGGTAGTATTAATGTTTTCTTCAATTCCTAATAAACCTTTTAACTCTTCGATTATCCCCAATCTGCGATCTAAGTTCTTATTAAGATCTTGCTTTAACTGCTTGTAATAATTATTGCGTTTTTCTTTATAATCGAAATAAATAGAATTGAAATCTTTTTTTATTGGAGTAGAGTAGTGAAAATCTATGATATTTCCTCCATCAGCAAGAAATTCTTCCTTTTTCTCCTCTAACTCTTCATCAAATTTAGCATTGAATTCTGCCTTTATTTCTTCTACATGTTCTTTGATGGCTTGAACCTTTTCAGATTTCACCAATCGATCAAGCTCTGCAACCAAAGCTTCTTTGGTCATGGAATGAAAATCCTTTTTCTCAATCTCATGACGTTCTGTTGTGCTTTCATCTTCACTATCTTCTGCTACAGAATCTTCGAACTCGGCTTCAACCGTCTTTTTTTCCTTGGAAACTGGAGAATCATCCTCATCTTCGTCTTCATCATCTTGATTTTTGCTAAGCTCATGTTCTTTTTCTTCAAGTTCTAAAGATTTACCAGGAGTTTCACTTTCATCCACCATGGCATTTTCTAATGCATAGTTCTCTTTTTCTTGAGAAGTAGTTTTTGGTGTAGTTTCTTTTGATTCAGAAAATGAACTTTTATCCGTTTCTTCATCATTTTTCTCCATTGATTCCTTCGTAGTAGCTTCCTCTTTAGACACGCCTACTTCAGAGATATAAGGATTAGGTTTATGGAGATCATTCTGCATTTTTTCATTTTCTTCTAGAGACATATCTTTCAATGTTAAGGTTCGTCAAAATAATAATTTCTGAAAGATAACAACTCCGCAAAAACCTAACAAGGTTTTACATCATTTTATGGTTTAAATAGGGGAAGATTGTTTAATTATATATTCCAAATTTCCCAGGCTTTTTCTGCCTGAAGCTCTAACATGTATAAACCATTTGTTACATCAGCATGTTGTTCTAACGCCAATTTCAAGAGTTTTGTATGTGGTGGATTATAAATAAGATCGAAAACGAGGTGTTTCTCCGTAAGAAATTGGGTAGGAATGGAAGGAGCTTCTTCAATATTTGGAAAAGTACCCAAAGGTGTGCAATTAATTATAAGTAAGTTTTCCTGTAAAACAGATTGGTCTATTTCAGAATAAGTAAGCTGGTGTTCAGAATTTTTTCTAGAAACAAATACATATTGAATATCCAGTTCTTTTAGTGCAAAGGCAATAGCTTTTGATGCTCCACCAGTTCCAAGAATAAGTGCTTTCTTATGATGTGGCTTCAGTTGAATTTTTAAAGCTTCAGTAAAACCGTAAAAATCTGTATTATATCCAATCAGTTTTCCGGAATCCGTTATTTTAATGGTATTCACCGCTCCAATTTCTTTTGCGGTTTCATCTATTTCATCTAGAAAATCCATAATAGTTTCCTTATACGGTATGGTGACATTGAAGCCAGAAATTGAAGGATTTTGTTTTAAAATAACAGGAAACTTGGAAATGGATTTAATATCAAAATTTTTGTAGATCGCATCAATATTTTCATTCTCAAACTTCTTGTTGAAAAAGTTTCGAGAAAAAGAATAATCGATATTTTTACCTATGAGTCCAAATGTTTTCATTCCTTGCTGCTCCTATTTTCGCACCATCCAAGTCCTAGCACTATAAAAACACCAATAACAATATAAAATATAGCTAGCCAAGTTTCAGCAGTATTAAAAACTGGTAAATATCTGTCGTAATTATCTAAGACTTTATTTCCGTGGAGATCAATCCTAAATTCGCCTGCAGCATTTAATTTATAGATCTTTTCTTTCCATGGCCACACAACCCCTAAAGAGCCTGCAATAAAGCCAATGATCACAGAATAAGTTTCTTTTTTATATCGTTTTAGAACATATCCTAACAAATGGGATAACGAGACCAAACCGGCTAGAGAACCAAGAGAAAATACCACAAGCACTTGCAGTAAGCGTATCCTTTGAGAATCATCTATAAAAGAAAAGTCCATCATAAAAACTTCTTTTATAGTATCATATAAGGCATTTACAGAGTTTACTAAGAGCAATACATAATTTCCTAAGAGAATCAATATAAAGGAACCTGAAAGGCCGGGTAGGGTCATTCCTGAAACACCAATAATCCCGCAAATAAATACAAACCAAAGGTTGTCATTTTCCCGGGCAGGTTCTAAAAAGCTTATGGCAATTCCGGCTACAATTCCCATCATCATGAAAGTGATACTGCGTCTAGACCAGCTTTTAAAATCTTTGCTTATATAGTATATGGATCCTATGATCATTCCAAAAAAACAGGACCAAACATATATCTCGTAATGAACAATTAGATAATCTAATAACTGAGATACGCTAAAGTAACTAATAATCATCCCGAGGATCAAGAGGCTTAGGAACTTTCCATTAACGTAGGTATACAAACTTCTAAACCTGCCGCTAACAAGCAATTTAAATGCTTTTAAATTTATTTTTTGAAGGGAGTATATAAATTCTTCGTAGAAACCGGCAACAAACGCTACAACTCCGCCAGATACGCCAGGAACTTTATTTGCTGCTCCCATTGCCAAACCTTTAAGTACTAAAAGTACTTTATCACTAAAGGTCCTGGTTTGTTGCATTTTCTATGATAGGTTTTTGTGTGGCCACTCGCTCTAAGATAAGAATTAAAAGAAATCCGGCAAGAATTAATGCAATTGCCCCATAAAGATGAGAATCTCCTTCATAATTACTAGGCCAAACCGATGCTTCTCTAAGAACGATGATCTTTTCACCTACCTGTTCCGACTCTAAAACTTCTTTCCACGGCCAGATCTTATTAAGAGATCCTGCAATAAAGCCAGTTAATACCGCAAGGGTGATGCTGCTGTAATTATCGAATAACCATTTTAGTAATCTTGAGAAAGATAAAAGTCCAACAATAGCGCCAAGTGCAACAATGCCTAAAGTTTTAATATCGAAATTATGTGCAGCTTCAGTTACCGTTTTATAGGCTCCTAATAATACAAGAATAAAAGCTCCGGAAATTCCAGGAAGAATCATTGCACAAACGGCAATTGATCCAGCAAGGAAAAGAAACAAAAGATTTGTGTTTGCTCCCATAGGAGGAAGCGTTACTATATAAATAGCTACTACAGCACCTATTATTAAAGCAAGTACAATGTTAAAGTTCCATTTTGGAATTTGTTTTGCAACAAACCAGATGCTAGCAAAAATTAATCCGAAAAAGAAGGACCAAATTAAAACAGGATGTGCCTCCAAAAGATAATTGGTGAGACGCATAAACGTAAATATGCTTATAAGAATACCGGTAAGTAAAGCAACAATAAATGAGCCATTTAGCTCTTTCCACATTGCTCTAAAACCTTGTTCTTTCCAAGTAGTAAAGATACCAAGATTTACACCACTAATTGTCAATATTAGCTCTTGATAGATACCCGTAATAAATGCAATGGTTCCTCCGGAAACTCCTGGTACGACATCTGCGGCACCCATTGCCATACCTTTAAGGGTAATAGTAAGGTAATCTTTAAAATTTCTTTGCATTTTTATATAATCAAGAACCTCGGTAGAGCCCCCGAGGAATAATTTAAGAATTACTTTTACGTTTTGAGGCTAGCCTCGATATCATTAAACCCTCATTGAGAGATTAAAAATTCCTTCCAAAAGAACTAAAATATTAGGACGTCCTGATATAAGAATTAATTATTTCTTTCACACTTTTTCTGCTGAAGATATTTGGGAAAAGCTCTTCAATAATGATATAATATTCAGAATCTATTTTTAATCCATTGTTTAAATGGAAGTATCCTTTATCTCCTTCATTAAGATTAAAATACAAACCAGCTAAACGATATTCGATCTCTGCCGAATCTGAATAAAATTCTATCGCTTGATTTAAATTTTGAATTGCAGTTTCAAATTCACCTAGATTAATAAGAATATCACATCTTCTAATCCAAGTTTCCAATTCGTAATTCCCAAGCTCTATTGTTTTTTGATAACCTTTCTCTGCCTCTTCAAAAAAGCTAAGTCGGCTATTGATTTTTGCATATCGCTTCCAATAAAGCACATTTTCTTCATCAATATTTATAGCTTTATTGATATAGTATAATGCTTTTTGATAATTCTGTTTTTTGAAATAAAAATCGGTAATAGCAATCCATCCTTTGTCTAATAAAGGATCTTCATGTACGGTTTTAGAATAATTCTCTAAAGCCAGTTCATCCATACCTAATTTCTCAAAACACTTCCCAATCCTTAGGTATGCAAATGAAGTTGGATCATCTAAATCTAAAGTGATATTATAATTTTCTATAGCTTCATTGAATCTGCCCAATTTTTCCAAGACCTTTCCTTTTTCAAGATAAGCTCCTATAAAGTAATCATCACTTATAATGGCGAAATCGAATGCCATTAATGCTTTATCAAATTGTTTGAGATCGAAATATTGCTTACCTAGTTGATGCCATGCAACCTCGCAATAAGGATTTTTATTTAGGAAGGTGTTCAGGTACTCTATAGATTCATTTTTTTGCTCTAAGAAATCGAAGCAATACATAATGTTGTAAAGGGCAGAATAATCTTCTTCATCTGCATCCAAACATTTCATAAAGCTTAATTTGGCATTCTCGAAATCTTCTAAGAATAAATATTCCATTCCTAAAAGGGAATATACATCGGCTTCATCCAAGGTGATCTCTAATGCTAACTCTAACATTTTTATCGCTTTTTGATGATCGTCTCGCTTTGAAAATATATTAGCTTTTTGAATATAGATCTCCTCGTTGGAAGATTCCAAATTATGAAGTTCATTCAAAAGACCATCGGCAAGATCTAACTTGTCTTCAAAAACAAGTATTTCAACTTTAAAAAGTTTTAGGTTTGTAGAAGTGGGGTGTTGGGCCAGTCCTAATTTCACGGCTTTCTTAGCCAATGCAATTTTACCATTCTCCAAATAATGATGAATGATGTCCTCAAATTCTTCTGAATCGAAAAACAACACATCGTTGGTTTTCAGCATGGATTCAAAACGGGTAAGTGAGAAATTGTTTTCTTCGTTATGACTTAATTGCATACACTGGGGATTACTAGATTTCTACAGTATTAAAGTTATCAATGTTAAGCGTTAAACTGCAAGGGTACCTATATTGTTTTTAACAAAGTAATTAACATTTTGTTCTGTTAATAATTCTCGTTAAGGAGGTCAATAATAATGCCACATCCTTCTTTGATTTCCTGTTCTGTAATTGTAAGTGGGGGTGTTATACGAATTGCTGTTTTTTCAAATAAAAGCCAAAACAAAATTAGCCCTTTCTCCTGTGCATTCAAAATTATTTTTGTAGCCAATTCTTCTGAAGTAACTATAAGCGCAAGCATTAAACCTTTCCCTCGAACTTCCTTGATTAGGGAATGTACCAATAGTTTTCTGAATAATTTTTCCTTTTCAAGGGCTTCTGCCATAAGGTCAGATTCTGTGATTTCTTGCAGCGTTGCCAATGCCGCGGCTGCAATAACTGGATTTCCTCCAAAGGTAGTGATATGGGCAAGTTTTGGATTATCCATCAAAGTATCCATGATAGCGGTAGATGCTGTAAAGGCTCCAATGGGAAGTCCGCCACCCATTCCCTTTCCCATAACTAGAATATCTGGAACTACATTATAGTTTTCGAATCCAAAGAGTTTTCCAGTTCTTCCAAAGCCTGGTTGGATCTCATCTAATATTAAAAGAGCTCCAACTTGTTCACAACGTTGTTTTACTTTTTGCAGATAATTATCTTTTGGCTCAATAAAACCAGCACCGCCTTGTATGGTTTCTAAAATAACAGCAGCAGTTCGCTCGGTAATCAATGAAAGATCTTCAACAGAATTAAAATCTAGAAAGTGCACATCTCCAATTAATGGTCTAAATGGCTGAACCCGCTCTTCATAGCTCATTAAGCTTAAAGAACCCATTGTATTTCCATGGTAAGCCATTCTTGCAGCAAAGATCTCTGACCTTCCAGTAGATCGTCTGGCTAATTTTAAGGCTCCTTCAATAGCTTCGGTTCCAGAATTGGTTAAATAGGTTTTATCTAAAGATTCTGGTAAATGAGAAGCTAATAGTTTTGAAAGTTCCACCGCTGGCCCCAAGGCATATTCTCCATATACCATAACATGTAAATACTTTTCTGCTTGATCTTTAATTGCATCTACAATTCTGGGGTGGGAGTGGCCCAAGGTGCAGGCAGATACTCCAGCTACAAAATCTAGATGTTTCTTGCCTTGCAAAGAATATATATAAGAACCTTTTGCGTGGGAGATTTCCATTGCTAAAGGATGAGGGGTAGTTTGCGCCTGATATTTTAAAAAATCTTCTTTCAACTTCAAGAATTATTCGTAGTGGGTTTTTTCTTTTTCTCTAATAACTTTCGCTTTTCCAGTTGTATGGAATCTACTTCTTTTATTGGAACTCCTAGACTATCCACTCTGGTATCTATAAGATCTTCTGGAGATAATCTCGAATTTTCGTTAAGCAAAGGCCTATCCTCGTTATTTTCATCAAAGAAATTCTCCTGTTCTTCAGGTAACGGTATTCCCTTAATTTTGACCAACTTTGGAGGTTCTTCGCCTTTGAAAAGATCGGATTTTTGCAGTAATTGTTCATCACCTCGCCAGTTGAAACCTGGTAATTCCCGAGCATTTGGAGGGAATTCTTCTGGCGGCGTCATAGTACCATCTATATGTTTATAGTAATAAATGTCTCGAATTTCTTTATCTTCAAATAAAATTTTAATAGAACTTGACAGGGTTTTGTTGATACCTATTAATTCTTGTTCTTCATTTCTACTGAAATAAATAGTCTCAGTATTTTTAATGATATCTACTTGATAAAGTTCGTTATTTACAAATAAACCTGTGAGTTCTTTTCCTTTTACCTGATTGTAACCTTCTATACTATCCATCTGAATTAGAAAGGCATCGTAAAAAACCTTTAATGAATCTAATTTTTCCGTGACGGGATTATTTAGGATATGAATGGTATCTCCAGTCATCTGATTATTTCCAGACCAAATAATAGGTGTTCTTTTTTTATCTACAGATGATAATGCAGCATTCTTTATATTAATAAGTTTAGTGATCCCTTTTTTCTGGTTGATATAAACAGAATCACTTTTGCCACTTATGTCACTTTTAAACAATTTAACATTATAAAATCCACGAACTATCCTGTTTTCAGGTTTTCCAGTGATCATCAAGGTGTCACTATGTATAAAGATAGAGTCATTATCCTGTATAGTGGCAGCAAGGGCGCGTTTGGTAATAAAAACCGAATCCTTCTCTCTGTATACTTCGGCATAATGCCCTGTGATCAAACTATGATTTAAAGTATCTGTTACTTTAATATTATTGGTTCCAGAGGCAAAACTTTTTGCTCTATTAAAATATAGACTGTCTCCTTCTAATATTCTATTATCGTAATTGATCTTAGAATTTTTAACGAAGTAACCAACATCACCTCGCGTATCGTAAAATCCGCGTTCACAATAAACCGTACTAGTTTCACTTTCTATAGTGGTAGGACCATAGAGATAAGCATAGCCGCTATCTGAGTAAAAATCTAACTGTTGCGAGTTTATTACATATTTTGGATTGTTAACTTTTACATTACTAAGAAAAGAGTACTTATCCTGATCCAAATAATATCTACCAATCTTGCTTGTAAGTACACTTGCAGTATCTCTTACTGTTCCACCACTTCTATAATAGGCTTGTTGTTTAACCCGATCAAAGAATAAAGTATCGGTCTCTATGGAAGACTGAGGACGACTCATTTTCACATTTCCACTAGCAAATGCAAATTGAGTAGTTCCATTATACTCAGCATATTTACTTTGCATGGTCACCGTATCTCCCTGTTGCATCCTTACATTTCCATAGGCCTTAAAAAAGTTGGCCTGGTCATAATGTATAGCTTGGTCACACCATATTTCTATTCCTTCATGAATAAAATGTACTTGATTGGTCACTTTACTTAAAATAATAGCTCCAGGATATTTAATTTCATCCTTTAAAGTTCTATCACTGGTATAATCTATCTTCTTATAAGTTTGGGAATAAGAGTTTACGAAGCTAAATAGGCATAGTAATAGGGTAAGTATATAAGAAGGTGATTTTTTCAATTTAAATTCTTTGAATCAAAAGTAGTAAAAAGGCTCATAACGATGTTGATTGCAGTCTAAAAATAACCCGAATATGTATTCATCGATAAATTCATTTTAAATCATTTAACTCAAAATAATTAAAAAAAGAACACCTACAATTGGTTGCTTATAAGCGCTATAATCATAATCTTTTCTAAATTTTAACTATAATTAATAGTTATAAAATTGCTTTAAGAAAACATTAACCATGCAATTAAAACTATAATTGTCTTTCTCCCGTATGTTTGGATATAATCTAGAAAACTTAATTATGAAAAAACCAGTGATTAAAGTGGAAGTTTCTACAGAAGCCCACTCAAAAAACAGTAATTCGCGAAGACAATTCCTTAAAATGGGAAGTTTAGCTATTGCAGGATCAAGCTTGTTCCTTTATGGATGTAATAATGATGATGATAGTATGGACCCAGACCCAGGTATGGTGTTCGATTTAGGTAGCGGAAATTTAGGAATTTTAAATTACGCCTATGCTTTAGAACAATTAGAAGCTGCTTTTTATACTAAAGTAGTTGAAGGATCTTACTATAAAGGTTTGGCCGACGGCTCTGATGAAAAAATACTCATTGAGGATGTATGGTATCACGAAATAATACACCGTGAATTCTTTAAAACAGCAATTACTGCTGTAGCCCCAAATGATATTACACCAGATTTGGAATTTGATTTTGGTACTGTTGATTTTAGCAGCCGCGCTTCCGTGCTTGGAACATCTTTAGTTTTAGAAGATACGGGTGTAGCTGCATATAACGGTGCTGGTCAATTGATTGATGTGACTGCACCAATGGGAGGTACCTATTTATTGCTTGCTGGAAAAATCGTTTCTGTTGAAGCAAGACACGCTTCAGCATTTGCAGATTTGATTAACCCGGGTTCTGCAGATTTTGCTAGAGATAGCATTTTAGTAGATCTAGGTGGAACTGGAAAGTCTTATGACAGAGCATTACCGCCAAGTGAGATTCTTGCTGCTGTTGGAGCCACAGGATTTGTTACAACTGAATTTACGGCTAACAACTTACCAGCATCATAATTATTCTATTAATTAAAAAAGAAAAAAAATGAATTTATTAAAAATATTAGATAACCTTTCTAACGAGGAGCTTTTAAATACTAAAAGTTCTAGAAGAGGATCAATTAGTCAATTTACGAACGCAAGTAAGAGTGTTGCTTTAGCATCTATTCCTTTTGCATTGGCTGCAACTAGTGGTAAAGCAAAAGCTGCAACTGCATCAATGTCTGCTGCAGCATTCCAAGCCACTCCAACAGAAGTATTAAACTTTGCTTTAACCTTAGAATATTTGGAGCGTAATTTCTATCAAATAGGAATGGATACAGATGGACTTATTCCTCAAGCAGATCGTGCGGTTTTCGCACAAATATTAAAACATGAGACTTCTCACGTTGCCTTTTTTGCAGCAGCTTTAGGAGACGCAGCTATCAGTGAACCTACTTTTGATTTTTCAGGAAAAGGTTTAATGTTAGACACTTTTGAAAATTATGCAACTTTCATGGCATTATCTCAAGGATTTGAGGATACTGGAGTAAGAGCATTTAAAGGTCAAGCTGGAGCATTAGCAAACGACAATGATTTATTGACTTTTGCTTTACAAGTTCACTCGGTAGAAGCTAGACATGCATCTCAAGTTCGTAGAATGAGAGGTCAAAAAGGTTGGGTTACCGGTGGTACCGCAACTAGTAATGGACTTCCTGCAGTATTTGATGGAATTTATGCAGGGGAAGGCAACACTGTACAAGGTGGTGTAGAACTTGCAGGATTGTTTGGAAGTTTTGGAGGGCCAGATGCCGTTCAAGAAGCTTTTGATGAACCATTAACTATGGCTGAAGTAAATGCAATTGCTGGTAACTTTATAGTTTCATAATTCTAGATTAATTTGAATTATGTTAAAAATGCCTTTCAATTATGAAAGGCATTTTTCTTTTACTAGAATTTTATATTCTAAAATTATCTGTGAATAGTTTGCTTTCTATCTGGTCCAACTGAGATTACTGAAATTGGGGTTTTTAATTCTTCTTCTAAAAACTTTACATACTCCATAAATTCTGAAGGAAGCTGTGAAGCTTCGGTCATTTTAGTAAGGTCTTCTTTCCAACCTTTAAATTCAGTATAAACAGGAGTTACATTTTCTGGTTCTATATTATACGGTAAATGGGTGATCTCTTCTCCTTTGTATTTATACGAAGTACAAACTTTCAAGGTTTCAAATCCGCTCAAGACATCACCTTTCATCATAATTAACTGTGTGATCCCATTAATTTGAACCGCATATTTTAAGGCAACAAGATCTAACCAACCACATCTTCTTGGACGTCCCGTAGTTGCACCAAATTCATTTCCAACTCTTCCCATGGTTTCCCCATCTTCATCAAAAAGCTCAGTAGGGAAGGGGCCACTACCAACCCTGGTGGTATAGGCTTTAAAGATTCCAAAGGCATCTCCAATTTTGTTAGGTGCTACTCCTAAACCAGTACATGCTCCTGCTGCAGTGGTATTAGAGGATGTTACAAAAGGATAGGTTCCAAAATCGATATCTAATAATGATCCTTGTGCTCCTTCTGCTAAAATAGTTTTTCCACTTTCCTGAGCCAGTTGTAAGTATTGCTCGCTATCTATAAATTTTAAAGATTTTAATAATTCAACGGCCTCGAAGAATTCTTTTTCCAATTCCGCTAAGTTATATTGAACATCTACATCATAAAATTTGATCATCGCCTCATGCTTGTCTGCAAGCAATCTGTATTTTTCTTTCCAGTTTTCTAATTCAAGATCTCCAACACGAATACCATTTCTACCGGTTTTGTCCATATAGGTTGGACCAATACCTTTTAATGTAGATCCAATCTTAGCTTTACCTTTAGATGCTTCAGAAGCTGCATCGAGTAAACGGTGAGTTGGAAGTATTAAATGCGCTTTTCTCGAGATGTAAAGATTTTTGCGATAATTCGTTTTAAATTTATCTAGATTTTCCAGTTCTTTTTTGAAAATTACAGGATCTATAACCACTCCATTTCCAACTAGATTTATGGTGTCCTCATGAAAGATCCCGGATGGGATGGTATGAAGTACATGTTTTTGACCATCGAAGATCAAAGTATGTCCTGCATTTGGACCTCCTTGAAATCTCGCTATAATATCATATTTTTCGGTAAAAACATCTACTATTTTACCCTTTCCTTCATCTCCCCATTGTAATCCGAGTAGTAAGTCTACTGCCATAAATATCTAATTTGTTGGTTGTTTTTTAGTGCCATAAAAGTATAAAGAATGTTTAGAAACTTCAATATTAAAAACTTCCTCTATAGTTTGTTTGATGCTTTGTATTCTAGGATCACAGAATTCTATTACCTCGCCGGTATCGGTTAGAATTATATGATCATGTTGCCTATCAAAATATGATTTTTCATATTGAGATTGGTTCTGTCCAAATTGATGTTTTCTTACCAATCCGCAATCTAAAAGCAATTCTATGGTATTATATAAGGTAGCGCGGCTCACCCTATATTTTTTGTTCTTCATATTAATATAGAGAGATTCTATATCAAAATGCTCTTCATTATTATAGATCTCTTGTAAAATAGCAAATCGTTCAGGGGTTTTTCTATGACCCTTTTCCTCCAAAAACTTGGTGAAAACGTTCTTTACAACTGCCTGATCATTCTTATTTACACTTTTCTTACTCATAATATTCCTTCCGCCGCAAAGGTATTGGTTTATTCTCTGGACACCTTGTCTATCCCATTAATTTTTTTGAGATGCTCTATAAGCGTGTCCAATATCGAGTTATTTTTTACAACCACAGTAATTTTTCCAGTAAAAACACCATCTTCACTTTCAAAATTGATATTGCGCATATTTACATTCATGCTATTGGAGATTTCTTTTGTGATCTCACTTACTAATCCCAGGTTATCTATTCCCGTTAATTTTATAACCGCTTTAAAATCTTGTTGAGAGGAGTCTATCCATTTAGCCTGAATTATCCTATAGGAATAATTACTCTGAAACTGAATAGCATTTGGGCAATCCTTTTTATGTACTTTTATTCCTTCACTTACTGTAATAAAACCAAAAACCCTATCTCCGGGAATTGGATTACAGCAATTTGCTATTTTATAATCTAATTTTTCTTCTTCCTTTCCAAATACAAGCTGGTCATACTTAGACGTGATCTCCTCCTTGTTAAGATCTTCCGCGATCGGAGCTTTTCTTATCTTACTCTTTATGTAACTAACAAAGGCATTGCTTCTTGAAGAAGTGAATTCTTTTAAACTCTTATTATCTATCTTTCCAATTCCAACACGATAGAAAAGATCCAGACTAGTCTTTAATTTAAAATAAAGCACTAATTCATTGATCATGCCCTCATTAAAACTGAGTTTTTGAGACTTCAATTTTCTTGCTAGTACAGCTTTTCCTTCTTCTGCAATTTCCTTTTTCTCGTCTTTTAAAGAAGATTTAATCTTAGCCCGAGCTCTAGCTGTACTTGCATAATCCAGCCAGTTAACATTAGGCTTTGCATTTTCTGAAGTAATTATTTCTATTTGGTCGCCACTTTTTAGTTCATGGCTTAATGGAACCAATTTATTATTCACTCGGGCACCACGAGTATGTAATCCGATAGCGGTATGAATACTGAAGGCAAAATCTAATGGAGTAGCTCCCTTTGGTAAGGATTTAAGATCTCCTTGTGGGGTAAATACAAAAATCTCTTTCGCATAAAGGTTCAATTTGAATTGCTCTACAAAATCGACAGCATTCGATTCAGAATTTTCAAGGGCTTCCTGTAATCTGTTCAACCATTCTTCCATGGTCTTTTCTTCTTGCTCTGCCCCTTGTTTATATTTATAATGAGCTGCATATCCTTTTTCTGCGATCTCATTCATTCGCTCACTCCTTATTTGTACCTCGACCCATCTTCCTTTTGGTCCCATTACAGTTATGTGTAAGGCTTCATAACCAGTGGATTTTGGAGAAGAGATCCAATCTCTTAACCGTATAGGATTGGGTCTAAAGTGATCTGTTACTATAGAATAGATCTTCCAGGCAAAGAATTTTTCGTTTGCAACATCACCTTTATAAATTATCCTAACTGCAAATTTATCGAAAACCTCATCAAAGGTGATATTCTGAGTTTTGATCTTTCTCCAAATAGAATAGATGGATTTTGGCCGACCTTTTATGGTGTAATCTAGTTTTTCCTGATCTAAAGAATCTTTAATTGTCTTTGTAAATGCATCGATGTAAGCATCTTGTTCTTCCTTACTTTCGCGAATCTTTTTTAAGATATCATTATAAACATCTGGATCCGTATATTTTAAACTGAGATCTTCCAGCTCCGTTTTAATGCTATAAAGTCCTATTCTATGAGCAAGTGGAGCATAAATATATAAGGTTTCTGAAGCTATTTTAACCTGTTTATCAGGTCTCATAGAATCCATAGTCTGCATGTTATGCAATCTATCTGCAATCTTAATAATGATCACTCTTACGTCATCATTAAGCGTGAGTAACATTTTCCGGAAATTCTCTGCTTGCAGGGAAACATCTTTATCTTGTTGTTGCTGAAGGTGTGAAATTTTAGTAAGTCCATCTACGATAAGCGCGACAGTTTTACCAAACATTCGCTCTATTTCTTCTAAAGAATAGGTAGTATCTTCAACTACATCATGAAGTAAGGCTGCAGCTATAGAAGTTGCATCTAATCCAATTTCTGATGCAACTATTTTTGCTACGGCTATAGGATGAAAAATATAGGCTTCACCCGATTTTCTCCGCTGATCCTTATGTGCTTCTACAGAAATATCAAATGCTAATCTTATTAACTTTTTATCTTCTTTAGTAAGGGTTCTATAACTAATGCGCAGCAACTCCTTATACTGGCGGGCAATTTCTTTATTTTCTTTTGCTATTGCAGCTTCTGTCATAACTTAAAAATACGATTATCAATATAAAGAAACAACTAGAATCTAAGCTCTTAAATTTTTTATTCTTTGTAATAATGTTGGATGTGAATAATGCATAAATACGTAAGCTTTATGGGGTGTTAAATTACTCAAACTGGATTTAGATAATTTTTTAAGACTCGAGATTAAAAAATCTTGATTGTAAGTGTTTTTAGCAAAATCATCTGCCTGATATTCAAATTTTCTAGAAAGATAATTCATGATCAACCCAGTTATTTCTGAAATTGGACTATAAAGTAATCCGAAGGAGATAAAACCTATATGAAAACTTGGTTTTTGAACGCCTAATGCCTGAGATAAGGTTTCATTACCTACAAAAAGCGATAACAACCACAAAGTGAAACCTGTAGAAACTATAGAAGTAATAAGATTTACCACGATATGTTTGCGTTTATAATGTCCTACTTCATGAGCTAATACACTTACAATTTCTTCCTCTTCCAGATCTTTAATCAAAGTATCATAAAGGGTTATCCTTTTTTCTTTCCCGAAACCAGAGAAATACGCATTTGCCTTAGTACTGCGTTTGGAGCCATCTATTACAAAAATATTATCCAGTTTAAAGCCTACTTTTTCGGCATATGTCTCGATCTTGGATCTTAATGATCCTTCCTCTAGCGGAGATTGTTTATTGAAAATAGGAACGATCAATTTTGCATAGAACATATTGATGAAAAGAATAATAACCGTTATCAAGACCCACGCATACCACCAAAAATCATTTTCTGTAATTTGATAAAACCAGATAATAAGTGATAATATGGCACCACCAACTACAGCCATTAACGCCCAAGATTTAAGCTTATCTAAAAAGAATAATTTTTTAGTTGTCTTGTTGAAACCATATTTTTCTTCTATCACAAATGTGCTGTAATAAGAGAAAGGAAGAGTAAGAATATCACTTGCAAACATAATTATCCCAAAGAAGATCAATGCTCTAATAATCGGATTTTCGCTAAAACCAGCGGCAATGGAATCTACATATGCAAAGCCATCTAAAAATAAGAATATTAATAAAGTGACTAAGGAAAAGCTGGAAGTTATTATCCCAAACTGGTAGCGCTCTTTTTTGTAATTCTGAGATTTTTTATACGCTGCATCATCATAAACATCTTTTAATTCTACAGGAATAGGTTCATTAAACTTTTTTGCATTTAAAGCATCCACAATTTTATCGATTACGAAATCAATAAGAATAATGGCAATTATTATATAAAAGATGGTTTGTGCACTCACGTAATATTTTTTTTAATTTAATTTATGCTGAAAGTTTATGAAAAACCGCGTTGTCTTTTAGCTTCAAAAATTAGAATTCCGGCAGCTACAGAAACATTCATACTGTCTATTGCTCCCTGCATTGGAATAATGATGTTTTGATCTGAGTTTTCTAGCCACTCGTCACTAAGGCCGGTAGCTTCAGTTCCTACTACAATTGCTGAAGATTTTTTGAAATCTATTTCATCATAATTCTTAGCAGCTTTAAGTTCCGCAGCATATATCGAAATATTATTAGTTTTTAAAAATTTAATTATTTCTGAAGTGGTTCCGGTTGCCACTCTATTTGTAAAAATACAGCCAACACTGGAACGTATAATATTAGGATTATAAAGATCGGTCTTTGGGTTTGCAATAAGAACAGCATCTACTTTTGCAGCATCTGCAGTTCTGAGAATTCCACCAATATTTCCTGGTTTCTCTGGGGCTTCAGCAACCAAGATCAATAAATTTTCTCCTTTTAATTCCAAAGAATTTAATGAGAGTTCCTTTTCTTTAAAAAGCGCCATTACACCTTCTGTACTTCCGCGATATGCGATCTTTTCATAAACATCTGCCGAGAACTCTGTAATATCTTGCATGCCTGAGATAAGATCTTTAACTTTTACCGCAGGGAATAAGGCATCGCAATAAAACACTGCTTCACAATAATAACTACCTTTTATGGCAAGCTGAATTTCCCGAACTCCTTCTACCAAAAAGACTCCTTCTTTTCTTCGATTTCTCGATTTTTCCTGAAGCTGAAGCAATCTCTTTACCAATGGATTTTGTAAACTGGAAATTTGTTTGATCATAGTGTAAAAGTAAGTACTTATAAGTTTTCACAAATATAAAACCTCTGATAATTTCAGAGGTTTTATAATCAAATTTATAGTTGGAATTTTGTTTTTATTCTGTTTTTTCCTTCTGATATTTATCGGAATATCTATGATATAATTCTGTTTGATGAGTTTCTAGACTTAATTCTCTACCTTTTATAAAAGCTTTAGTGAGTTTGTTTGTTCTCATATCTAAGGCATCACCTTCACTTATAAAAAGTGTGGCATCTTTACCTACTTCTAAAGATCCTAAACTGTCATCTATTCCCAAGATCTTAGCATTGTTTAAAGTGATCATTTGCAAGGCTTGTTCTTTTTCCATTCCATGTGCAACAACAGTTCCAGCATAGAAAGGCAAATTACGTGTGCTCATACGCTCCATAGATCCGCTGGTTTCTAAGCCAACTAATAAACCTTTATCTGCCAATAATTTTGGTAGTTTATAATTGTAGTCATAATCGTCATCTGCTTGATTTGGTAAACTATGTGGGCGAGGCGCAAGTACAGAAATATTTGCAGCTTTAATTTGATCGGCAACATTTAAAGCATCATAACCACCTACAATTATCATATCCTTTAAATTCTGATCTTTTTTGAACTGAATTACATCTACTATCTCACGTTCCCCATCTACATGTACAAAAACCTTTTTACCACTGGAAAATACAGATTCCATAGATTTAAATGGAAGATTTTCTTGCTTTTGGTCTCCGGCTAAATAGGCTCTGGAATTATTAAAGAATTGTTTCAATTTTAAAACTTCATCTTGATAATCTTCATTGGCTTTCATTCCTCTTGGTTCTCCAAGCCACCATCTACCACGCTTAAAGCTATTCGGCCAATTAATATGAAGTCCTGTTTCTTTTTTAATTACAGCATCTTCCCAGTTCCAGGCATCAAATTGAACAATAGAGGAAGTTCCAGAGATAGTTCCGCCACGAGGAACAATTTCGCCAACTAGAACTCCATTTGGTCTCATGCTTTCAACCACCTGACTTTCTGCATTGTACGCTGGAAGGCTGTTTATGTGTGGTAACATTTCGCCAATTTCATCCTCATCATCTGTTTGTCTCAAGGCATCGATCTCTACCAAACCTAAAGTTGAGTTAGGAGCAATTATTCCCGGATAGACATGTTTTCCGTCTGCTTTAATGATGGTTCCTCGATATTGCATTTTGGTAGTAGTAGCATCCAACACCTGAGTTAAAATCCCATTTTCGAAGATTATCAAACTGTTTTCTATCACCTTTCCATTACCAATATGTGCAGTTGCGCCAACAATAGTCACTGCTTCATTTTGAACGAGAGCAGGAGTTTGTTGAGAGAACATTATACTCGATAATAAAAATGAGCATAACAGTAATTTTATATTGAAATTTTTCATTGTTTTAAATTTTAATAAGTTTCCAAAGTGTCACAAGTCATTCGCTGATCCTCTTTTTTAGCAGCTGGCTGCGTTTTTTCTCCTCCGTTTTTAGCGGCTAACATTTGTCCGGTAATCATATTCTTTTGTTGTGCGATTTCTTCTCTCAATTGTTTGTCCTTTTCAATATCGAAATACACGATTCCTTCAATTACTGTTTTTTCTGCTTTGCTATAAATAGATAGTGGATTTCCAGACCACAGAACAACATCTCCATCTTTTCCTTCAGCAATACTACCCACGCGATTATCTATGTGCAATAGTTTTGCAGGGTTTAAAGTGACAAATTTCCAAGCCTCTTCTTCAGAAATATCTCCATATTTCACGCTTTTCGCCGCTTCTTGATTCAATCTTCTACTCATTTCCCCATCATCACTGTTAATTGCAACGGTAAGACCTGCGTTATGCATTATCGCGGCGTTATAAGGTATTGCATCTTTCACTTCGTACTTATAAGCCCACCAGTCAGAAAAGGTAGATGCACCAGCACCATGTTCCTTCATCTTATCGGCAACTTTGTACCCTTCTAAAATATGTGTAAAGGTGTTTATTCTGAAATCGAAAGCCTCAGCAACTTTCATTAGCATATTAATTTCACTTTGTACATAGGAATGGCTACTAACAAAACGTTCCCCATTCAAAATTTCGACTAAAGTCTCCATCTCCAGATCCTTTCTGTAATTTCCGGTTTTCTTAGCGGCTTCATAATCTCGGGCTCTACTAAAATAATCAGTAAAAACCTGTTCAACACCCATTCTGGTTTGAGGGAATCTACTTGTGCTATTCCAGTTAGATTGTTTTACATTTTCTCCTAATGCGAATTTTATAAATTTAGGAGAGTTCGTATAGATCATATCTTTGGCCGCAGTTCCCCATTTTAACTTTAGAATTGCAGATTGTCCACCAATTGGATTTGCTGAACCATGTAATAACTGAATAGAAGTAACACCTCCAGCAAGATCTCTGTAAATATCGATATCTGTAGGATCTATAACATCTTCCATACTCACTTCTGCGGTGGAATTATGTCCAGCCTCATTTATTGCTGAAGCTGCAAGATGAGAATGTTCATCGATAATTCCGGCAGTTAAATGCTTTCCGGTGGCATCTATCACTTTTGCATTTCTAGAATTTAAATTGCTACCTATTCCTGATATTTTTCCATTTTTTATCAAGACATCGGTTTGCTGCATGATCCCTTTTTCTGTATTTGTCCAAACGGTAGCATTCTTAAATAGAAGATCTTGTTGTTTTGGAAGTTCTTTAAAGCCATAAGCCAAATTTGGAAAAGTTACCGGAACAATTGGAAGAATATCCTTTTTCTTATCATCCTCTTTTTTCTTAGCATCTTCAGCTTTATCAGCGATTTTTGTAGCAGTGAAGGATGTTTCTTTTCCATTGCTTAAAATAGCGCTACCATTGATCTGACTAGGATCGTCACCTACTTTTGCAACTAAACGAGTAAATTCAGTTTTAGTTGAATCTGCAGAAGAGATCATCAATTGCATCCAAGTATCGTTATAGCTTAAATTGGATTTCACTTTTATATCTCCGAGTTTAACTTCAGCTTTAGGAGAATTTGGTTTCCCAGTGACTTTTAGATCATAAATCTCTGCTCCAACCTGAAGTTTATAAGATCCTTCCAAATTGGAAGTATTCATATTCTCTAGTACATTTTTTTGTCCTTGAACCCAGTTTTCATAAATAACAGTTTCTTCTTCAAAAATATCACCAGAAGTGATCAGGAAATTAGCCCATGCTCCTTTTTTAATAACTCCCATTTTATTTTCTTCTCCTAAAAATTTAGCAGGAGTAGTAGTTAATGCTGCTAATGCTTTGTTCTTATCCAATCCATAAGAAATAGCCTTTAATAGGTTTTCTCTAAATTTCTTTTCATCCTTTAAATTATAAGTTGTCAAGATAAATGGAATGTCGTTTTTTGCAAGTTGCATTAGATTTGAAGGCGCCTGATTCCATCTTTTCATATCCTGCAGACTTACATAATTTGCCATGAATGGATTTTCAAGATCATAGGCTTCAGGGAAATCAAGCGGAATTATATAGGTAGCGTTACTGTTTTTTACTTCATCTATATTTTCAAATTCATTTCCGCTTCCAAAGATCAGGTATTGAATACCAAATTCATCTCCCACTTTATCGGCTCTTAATTCGTCTAGCAAATTATCGGTTTTAAAGATTTGCGGAAGATTTTTATTTCTATTCAAAGCTTCTAGAGCAAGATCTTTATTTTGAGTGTTTCCATTTGCATACCAAGAAGCATCCATATAGGTTTGTCTTAGCAATGCCATTGCTCCCATAATAGAAGTAGGATACGACTGATTGGATTGTACACTTTTATCGAAAGAGAGGAAGTTTGCAGATCTATCCTTTAATATTCTATCACCTTCAGATCCTTCGGAATTTAAACTCACCAACATTCCTGTTCCACGCATAATTCCATCTGCCTGATGCGTGTTTACAACACCAAATCCGTTCTTCTGATATTTTTCTGCATCAGTTTTACTGTAGCTAAAAGATTCTAACGCATTGGTTTCAGGCCTAATATGGTCATTCCAATAATAACCTTCTCGGTTAGCATCGTATTGTGGCTGTCCGTTACCATCATCAGCTTTTGTTGGTTTTTTCATTCCAAAATCACTATAGATCTCGATAAATGAAGGATACACATCCTTTCCTTTTAAATCAATTTTAATGCTGTTTTTAGGGATAGTTATGCTTTTACCAACTTCAACAATTTTGCCATCTCTCATAGAGACCATCCCGTTTTCTATAACGGTGTTGGGATCTACATGAATCTTAGCATTCTCAAGAACTATAAAATTGGTATTCTCGGTATTTACACCATCATTTTTTGGAAAATAATCCTGAGCTTGTGTATTAAACCCTGCCAGAATTAGGGAGTAGAGTAATAATTTTAACTTCATAAATTAAAAGATTTTGTTTGTAATGCCTAAAAAATTAGGAAGGCTGAATTTAAGGATATTTAATTAAATAGTTAGAAGCCTCTAGAATGCATTTTCAACATCATCAAAATAATTCACTAATAAGGCTACTACGTAGCTATAGCTTTTCATTCCATCTGCTTGATTGTTAGCTTTTAAGAAACCATTATAGGTTACTTGGAAGAAAGGCTCGATTGGGTTTTTATGGGTTTCCCAGAAATCTCGAACTTCTTTGTAATTAGCCAGGATCCCCGGATGGATAGTTTTTATAAGTTCGTCTGCCATTATCCGATCCCGAACATATAGTTCATTAAGACAATAACGTAAAGCAAAAGTAAATCCGGAATATTGAAAATATGGATCTTTATGATTCATGGTTGCAAGACAGGCAATAAAATTAGCCTCATTCTCCTTCGCAAAGCCTAATTGATGTCCTATTTCGTGACTTGCAGTTGTAGGGATCTTATAACGTAAGATCTGAGTATTTACCTGCGCTTCATTTGTTAGCGGATTGAGATACCCGTTAAATCCCATATAAGTTAATGGAATACTATAAAGGGAACGCTTTAAGCTATAGCCTTCATAAGTAAGTTTTGGATAGTCTTTACTTAATTGTTTGTATCCATCTATAGTATTAAGTAAAAGAAAGGATTTTTTAAATTTATAATCAACCTTTAAGGAATCATCATCAACCAATTCACTATGAATATGATTGGATTTTTTTATTAGAGTTGAAGTTAAAAGCACCAACTCTTCTGTAGTATAGGTGTTTTTTATCTTTAAAGTTCTGTGCAGTGGAAGTCTATAATAATTAAGACCCCAAAACAAATGAAAACAGGCATAGATTATGGAAAAAGTAGCCAGTATATCTAAAGTCCAAATTTTATAATTTCTGAATCTGGTTTTAATTCTGATGGTAAACCATCTAATTATAGAAATAATTAAAAATGTATACAGTAGATCTCCCAAAGAAAAGGGGAGTAAGCCTACCGAAAATCGCATAACTTTGGAAATGTATGGATACAGTCCCATACTATACCAAGTTTCTATAAATTCTGGGAATCTGGAAACAATCTTGATTGCAATTATTTGTAAAGGCAATAAAATGGCTAAAATAAGGCTGGTTCTATTTCTCACTTTTCAAATTAAATCTAATAAACGGTAACAAAATTTCGTGGTTTGTGAATTACCAATATCTTTGTGAATATACCAAATAATAATACTATGAATGAAGAAATAAGAGAACAAGAGCCTAAAATACTGTGGAATAAATTTGCCGATCTAAATGAAGTTCCAAGACCTTCTAAAAAAGAGGAAAGGGTGATTGAGTTCATGAAGAATTTCGGAAATAAATTAAAGTTAGAGACAATTGTAGATAAAGTTGGGAATGTAATAATCAAAAAACCCGCAACTTCTGGCATGGAAGATAGAAAGGCTGTGGTATTACAATCTCACTTGGATATGGTTCATCAAAAAAATAATAGCACCAATTTCGATTTTGATACTCAAGGGATCGATATGTATATAGATGGAGATTGGGTACGTGCTAAAGGAACAACTTTAGGTGCCGACAATGGATTAGGAGTGGCTACTATTATGGCTATTTTAGAAAGCGATACTATAGAGCATCCTGCAATTGAAGCTTTGTTCACTATAGATGAAGAAACAGGAATGACGGGCGCCAAAGGATTAGAATCTGGTTTATTGAAAGGGGAGATCCTTTTAAATTTGGATACAGAAGAGGATGATGAAATTGGGATTGGTTGCGCCGGTGGAGTAGATGTTACTGCCACTAGAAGGTATAAGGAAGAAGAAGCTCCAGAAGGGATGAGTGCTTTTAAGATCACTTTAAACGGATTACAAGGTGGGCATTCTGGAATGGATATTATAAAGGGTCTTGGTAATGCAAATAAGTTATTGAACAGATTGCTTTATAATGCATCTGAGAATTTTGGAGTTCGAATTGCTGAAATAAAAGGAGGTGGATTAAGAAATGCGATTCCTCGCGAAAGTGAAGCTACTATCTTAGTTGACGATTTCCAGATAAAGGCATTTGAATCTGAATTAGAAAATGAATTTGAAGTTATTCAACATGAATTCTCATTATTGGAACCTAAAATGAATCTGGGTTTGGAAAAAGTAGCGATTCCTGCTAAGGTTATGCTTATGGAAACTCAGGAGATCCTTTTAAAAGCTTTATATGCAACTCATAATGGAGTTTTTAGAATGAGTCCAGAAATTGAAGGCCTTGTAGAAACTTCTAATAACATTGCTAAGATTGAGGTTGTAAATGGAAGCATCAACATTAAATGTTTAACTAGATCTTCTGTAGAGTCTTCTAAAGATGATCTTACCAATGCATTAAGAGCAGTTTTTGAACTAGCAGGATTAGAGGTTTCTTTTTCTGGAGATTATCCTGGATGGGCGCCAAATAGAGATTCTGATATTTTGAAGGTGTTGGATAATTTATACACAAAATTGTTCGATGAAAAAGCAGATGTTGCTGCCTGTCATGCAGGATTGGAATGTGGAATTATTGGAAGTCATTATCCAGAAATGGATATGATCTCTTTCGGGCCAACTATAAGAGGGGCACATTCTCCAGATGAGCGTGCAAGTATTTCTTCATCTCAGAAATATTGGAAATTCGTATTGGAGGTTTTAAAAAATATTCCGAAGAAATAGAAGGCAGTTATATTGGTTTTTATTCTCGGATTGAACCTGTAGAAAGCTTTTTAGGATAGGAAGGAAATCATATTGCGACAAGCTAAATATGAAATGCCGTAAATGAGATTAATTTTAATAAAAAAAACCCGCTTCCTAAAAGGAGCGGGATTTTTAATATTATATAAATTATTTAATTACTGAACCTCTACGATCTCAATTTCAAATATTAGATCTGTATTTGGAGGAATTACTCCACCTGCTCCATTCACTCCATATCCTAAATGAGAAGGAATAAAAATCACAGCGCGATCTCCAACATTCATTGCAGCTAAACCGTCTCTAAATCCAGCGATCATAGGAGCATCTGGGCCATATTGTGTCGGCATAGGCTGATATCCACCTTGGTCTCTTTTCCCAACATTCAGCGCGTTATTCTTTTCCGCAATATCTTGCCAGCTAGTGTCGAATAAAGTTCCATTCTCAAAATAACCTGCATAATTTACAAGGACTGTAGATCCTTGAGGAATTTTAGTTTCTTCACCTCTTTTTAAATAATGAATTTTCACGCCGCTTTCTAATTCTTTAGAATCTGCTTTTAAACTTGCAAATTTTTCAGAATTTTCCTTTTTCATCGATTCTAAATTAGCAGCCTTTTTTTCGTCTTCAGCTTTTGCAGTAGCTAATTTATCTTCAAACACTTTACCAGCTTTGAAATCTTTAGCATCTTTTCCTTTGCGAATGATCTTTACATTTTCAATCACTACATCCTTTTCAGGTTTATCTCCCGCAACAGTTTTAACTTGACCAATACTGTCTACTACTGTTTGTCCTTCTACTATTTTGCCAAAAATGGTATGTTTTCCATCTAACCATGGCGTAGGCGCTAAAGTGATAAAAAACTGACTACCGTTAGTTCCAGGACCGGCGTTAGCCATAGAAAGTGTTCCTTTGGTAGTATGAGATAATGTATCTACAATTTCATCAGGAAATTTATATCCAGGATCTCCGCTTCCAGTGCCAGTTGGATCCCCACCTTGAATCATAAAATCTTTTATAACTCTGTGAAAGATCAAGCCATCATAAAATTTCTTTCCTTTATAAGTACTATCCAACATAGAGTGACTTTCCCCTTCAGCAAGAGATACAAAATTAGCTACAGTAGCGGGTGTTTCTTTGTAATATAATTCAGCAACGAAAGATCCATTATTAGTGTTGAATTCGGCATAAAGTCCGTCTTTCAGATCCGGATAATCTTCTTTACAACTTACTAGGCCTAAAAGGATGGCACAAACAAAAAGTATATTCACTCTTTTCATATTAATTCTCAGATTTATTAGTATTTAGTTCTTGGGTTATTGTGTGTAATTTTACTTCTGTAATTATAGGAATATTGGTTCCAATTTTATTCTTATCTCCGTAATATCCAAAGGCTTTATGCGATGGAAAAATAAAGGTTACCGTTTCACCAGCTTTCATTAATTTAAGCCCTTCCCGTAAGCCACCAAACAGATTTTCTCTGTCCATGGCGTAGCGTTTAGTAGGTATTTCACCAACCTCGTAAATATAATCTCCTTCTAAAGATTTAATATTATAATCGAAGCGTACAACATCTCCGTACTCTGGCATTTTAACATTCAAAGAATCTGTAGATCTCACATTGTAATAATACCAAAATCCATTATTAGATGCAATATAGTTCTTGATAGAATCTTGTTCTATCATCTTCATTATCACTGCCTCTTCCTTTGCTACAAGTTCCCTATTGCGTTCTATAGATTCGTTTATAAAAGAACCAGAATTTTGGGTAACGGGTCTTCTCGCCTCAGGGGATTTGCATCCAACTGCCGTTAAGATTACAAAAACTATATATATTAATTTAAGTTTCATAGGCTTAATTGTTCCTGATATTCCGGAAGAACAGTGTTGAATTTTATTATAGTATCCTCCAAGGAAATATCGCTTTTTCCACCTGCAGCATTCACATGTCCACCTCCATGGAAATGAGCACGAGCAAAGGTATTCACATTAAAATCTCCTTTAGATCTAAAACTTATCTTAATAATACCTTCTGTTTTATGCTCTATAAAGATTGCAGCAAATATAATTCCTTCTAAGGATAAACCATAATTTACAAAACCTTCTGTATCGCCTCGTTTAAAGTTGTTCTTGTCTAATTCTGCTTGAGATAAGGTTATGTATGCAGTCCTCAATTTTTTATTAACCTTTAAATTTTGAAGCGCCACTCCTAATAATTGAAGTCGGCTTTGAGAAGAGGTATCATAAATTTGCTGGTGGATATAGGCATTATCTGCACCTTTATCTATTAAATCTGCAATAACCCTATGTGTTTCACTTGAGGTAGATCGAAATCTAAACGAACCGGTATCGGTCATGATACCTGCATATAAACAGGTTGCTATTTCTGGAGTGATACTTTTAACAGCTCTCAATTTTTTTATGAATTGATAAACCATCTGGCAAGTAGAGCTCATTGAGGAATCACTATACGTATGATGCGCATAGGTGGAAGGTTCTGGATGGTGATCTATCATTATAAACGTTGCATTTGCCTCTGTTAAAGCATCCTGCATATCGCCAGTTCTGGAAAGGTCGTTGAAATCTAGGGTGAAAATGATATCTGCATTCTCGATTAAGGGTTTGCAGATGATATAATCTTTCTCATAGATCAAGATATCTTCCTGTCCTGGTAACCATTTTAAAAAATCTGGATAATCATTAGGGGATATAACATTTACAAAATGCCCTTTTTCCTTTAAGAAATGATATAAGCCTAAAGTAGAACCTATAGCATCACCATCTGGTCCTTTATGAGGTACAATTACAATATTATTTGCCCGAGATAGGGCAGAGGTGATCTCTAAAATGCTTTGTTCTATCATATTTTGATACCAATTAAAGCGAAGTTATAGCAAAGGTGAAATATTTTATTCCAAGTTCAAAAATTCCTCAAGAGTGTTGAGAAATTCTTTTAACCATGCTATTTTTTCAAACTTTAAATTCGAGCGTGAAATTACAAAATATATATTTTATAGAATACTGGAGAATCAATCTAATTATTTTGGAAATTACTGAAGGGATTTCAATATTCCTATTGCTTTTTCTTTACAATAAAAAGACCATTTTCAATGTCACTTAATACAATATTTCCACTTTTAAAAAAAGGATATACGTTCCATAGTCCGTTAAAATCTTTAGAATTACTTAAGGGATAGCTATCAAAATATCCCACTTCACTTATATTTTTATTTTCAATATCAGAAATATCTAGTACACGCATTCCCCCTGTATAATTGGCTAAATAAAACAGATTCTTTTTAACATAACCATTATGATCTAGAGCCTGTAAGGATCCTGTATAGTTAGTGTGTAATTTTGGATTATCCAGATCTGTAAAATCTAAAATGATAGTTCTAGTGAAATTTTCGGTTCTTAACTCATCAAATTCGTCGCCCACGAGAAAATATTTCATATCCTCCGTTAACCATCCTTGGTGAGTATATCCAACATTCTCATAATTGATTTTTGAAATATTCTTAGGGTCAGATTTATCAGTTATATTTATAACAACCACTTCAGTTTGATTACTCCCAATAAAGATCTCTTTACCAGTATAATCTGCATCTGGGCCGTTATAGGTTACCACTTGTGCATCATGACTATATCCATCTAAAGCATAACCTCCGGCGAAGCTTGGATTTAATGGGTTTTGAATGTTTATGATATGTGGCCCTCCGCCAAATGTATCGGAACCAACAACATAAGCAAATCCGGAAGACTCATTTATAACAATGTTATGTGCATTATTAAATTCATTATAGGTAGCGTCTGCTTGAAAAGTAGTAGGAGCGTTCACAATACTCCGTAACCTTGTGAGGTCAAAGACCTGCATTCCATGACCATCTGATTCACTTACTATAAATGCAAAATTTTGATATACCTTAATATCTCGATGCAAAGCAGGAGGTGTTTGAGAGACTAATTTCCCTAAATACAAGGGCTCTGTTGGAACAGAAATATCTATAAATGCAGTTCCATTATCTAATCCCATTAAAACATATTCTTTACCAGTACTAGGATCTGACCATCCCCAAGAATCATTTCCAGAGGTGGCAGAAAATTTAGAAAGACTTATATGAGACAGGAGATCATAATCTTTACATGGGTAAATCCCTGCCATTCCATTTTCACAAGGTTTCAAAGGAGTAATTGGATGACCTGAATTTTCTTCCAATTTTTCTGTTTCGCCTGAGGAATTATCATTAGAGCATGAAAACAGTAACGCACTCAAGGTTAAAAATAAACAACCTATTGTTAGCGTAGATTTATGTGCAGAGGCGTTACCAATCATTGTGTTTAAGTATTATATTAAAGTTTTTAAATCATAAATTTTCACTTTTATTGAAAAAGCTGACATTAATATTTGTGAACAGATATAGAGATCCATCAATAATGGTACCTACTTTAGAGTAGCTCTCCTAATGCTGATGCTAGGAAATTGAAAAAGGCAGGTTATTTAGTACGCGGTAATTCCTATAATATTCATAAAAGAAAAGTATAATCTTGCATAAAGCATTCTAATGCTTACTTTTGCAAAAAAATTAAAAACCATAACATGGCTAAGAATAGAACTTTTACAATGCTTAAACCCGATGCAGTAGAAAACGGGAACATCGGTGCGATCCTTGAACTTATAAATACTTCTGGATTTAGAATTGTTGCAATGAAATTAACTCAGATGTCTCGTAAAGATGCTGAAACTTTTTATGCAGTACACAACGAACGTCCGTTTTTTGAGGAATTGGTAGAATATATGACTAGAGGTCCTATTGTTGCTGCTGTTTTGGAAAAAGATAATGCTGTTGAAGATTTTAGAACTTTAATTGGTGCTACAAATCCTGCGGAAGCTGCTGAAGGAACTATCCGTAAGAAATATGCTGCTTCTATTGGAGAAAATGCAGTTCACGGAAGTGATAGCGATGAGAATGCTGCAATTGAAGCTGCATTTCATTTTGCTGGAAGAGAATTATTCTAGTTAATTCTTAGACTTAAGCAAAAAGCCGTTTCAATTTTGAAACGGCTTTTTTTATCCCTCATTGAGGGTTTAATTCCTTGAGAGTTTACCTCGAATATTAGACATGTTTCCCCATTCATAACTCGTGGGCTTGTCCCGAGGTTCTTGATGTTTTTGTTTGCATATTTGAAATCTATTAGTTTATACTAATAGTTGCCGCCATGCTGTTCTGATTGCTATCGGAACATCGTAACGTAATTTCTTTAAATTTATCTAAGCACCAGTTTTGTAATTAATTCTTTGCTTAAAGCCTCATTTAAAATTTTCACTATTTTCTCTTTTCCATAACTTAATTCTTCTCTAAGTACAGAAGAGCTTAATTGTACATATAAAGTGTTTCCGTCTAATTTAATTGCGGTGGTATATTTAACAATTCCAGGTCCCATTTGCTCATTCCACACATCTCTCACATTAACTTTATCCAGTCCCTTTTGAAGTTTATTAGTGGATACAAAATTTTGTAATGCATCACTAAGCTTCATATTCTCATTAGTTCTCTTCTTCATCTAATTCTAATTTTAATGGCTTATAACGTTTATAGTGATAGGTAATTCCTCGCTCATTCTTTAAGCTTAGTCCATCTTCTTTGGAGTGAACAACAATTTCTTTCCAATTATTGAACGCAGTTGAATAATTCAGAACTAATTCTTTATTGACGACATCTACGGAAATTTTTTCTGATTCTCCTGCAGGGATATAAGTGCCATCAAATTGAGGTTTTACTTTTCGTCTAAACCCGGTAGTATCTTTAATTTCTATATATTCTACAATTTCATTTATCTTAAAATCTCTGATAGAATCTTTGGTGAATTCTACCTTCTCAATTTCCCAATAACCATTTAAATTGGCTAACTGTTCTTTTGGATCTTGATTACAACCAAGGAGACAAAATACAAACAGCGTAAATACTATAAATCTTTTCATAATTTAAATATCTTAAAAGATTGGTTGCTTTCTTTTACAACTTTCTCAGTTCTGTCTGCATGGGTATCACTTATAAAGATCTGACCCAGATCATTGTTAGCAACAAGTGCAACTATATGAGCTACACGTTGCTCATCCAACTTATCAAAAATATCATCTAAAAGTAGAATTGGGTTCACATTGCTAACTTTTTTAATAAAATCGAATTGGGCTAATTTTAAAGCGATCAAAAATGATTTTTGCTGACCTTGAGAACCGAATTTCTTTATTGGATGCCCATCTATTTCGAAGCTTAGATCATCTTTATGCAAACCTACACTGGTGTATTGCAGAATCATATCCTTCTGAAGGTTTTCCTCCAGCAAAGCTTCAATTGGTTTATCAAATAGTTTACTCTTATATTCTAAATTTACCTGCTCGGTGTTATTTACAATTTCAGAATAACGTTCATTAAATATCGGTATAAATTCATTTAAAAATTCTTTGCGCTTCTTAAAAAGTATGCTTCCATATTCTGCAAGTTGTGCATTATAAATTTCTAGCGTATCGCGCTCGAATTTATTATTTGCGACAAAATACTTAAGCAAGGCATTTCGTTGTGCAAGGACTTTTCCGTAAGAGATCAAAGAATTTAAATAAAGCTGATCACTTTGGGAGATCACGCCATCCATGAATTTTCTTCTTGTATCGCTTCCTTCAATAATAAGATCACGATCTCCAGGAGAGATCATCACTGCAGGAATAAAACCAATATGTTCGCTAAATTTTTCGTAGGCTTTATTATTTCTTTTTATAACCTTTTTTTGTCCGCGTTTGGCGCTTACCAAAATATGTTCATCACGTTCATTTTTCTCCAAAGAGCCTTCAATCACGAAAAAATCTGCTTCATGATTCATGTTTTGACTAGTTATAGGATTAAAATAACTTTTTCCAAAGCATAAATGATAGATACTATCTAAAACATTGGTTTTTCCAACGCCATTTCTACCTACGAAACAATTTATTTTTGCATCGAAATCAAAACTGGAGGAATCTAAATTTTTATAATTTACGAGGGAAAGGGATTTTAAATACATAAAATGCTGGTATTCAGCTTAATAATTATTAATTTAATTTGGATAAAGGTAATTGAATCGCGTCGAAAGTATTAAAAAATAAGAAATAATTTCCCTTTCAAATATGAATAAAAATTTTATTTTTGCCACTCATTAAACCAATTTTATGGCAACGTACAAGAAAAAGGGGTCTAAACCATCTACAAAAGAAGAAAGAACAAATCATATTGAGGAGGAGTCTACTACTGCTGAAGTATTTAACACCTTAGACGAAGGTGCTGGTAAAACCGAAGAATGGGTGGCTTCTAATCAAAAATGGATCTACATTATTGTTGGATTGGCTGCTGTTGTTGTTTTAGGATATTTAGGATGGCAACGTTTTATCCAAGAGCCGAAGGAATTGGAAGCTTCTAATGAAATGTTCCAAGCACAGCAATATTTTGATACCGCATTAGCCGGTACAGGTGCAGAGAGCGATTCTCTTTATAACATGGCATTGAATGGTGGTGAAGGTAAATATGGTTTCTTGGATATTATAGACAACTACGGAAGTACAAATGCAGGGAATTTAGCACAATACTATGCAGGTTTTGCTTACTTACATACAAACAAATATCAAGAAGCTATAGACCATTTAGAAGATTTTGATGGTGACGATGAGATCTTAGCTCCATTGGCAACTGGAGGAATTGGTGATGCCTTTTTACAATTGGATCAGCCGGAAGAAGCTTTAAACTATTACGAGCAAGCTGCAACTATGCGTTCTAATGAATTAACTACTCCTCGATTTTTATTAAAAGCAGCTATTACTGCTATTCAATTAGGAAAAGGAGATAAAGCTGTTGAATATTTGAACAGAATTAATGATGAATTCGCAAGCACTCCTGAAGCAAGTCAAGTTGCTATTTATTTAGGAAGAGCGGAAGCATTGAACTAAGAAGTCTGTTATGGCAACCCAAGGAAAGAATCTTAGCGAATACGATAAAAGCCAATTGCCGGAAGCTAAGAACTTCCGGTTCGGCCTTGTGGTTGCAGAATGGAATGAAGAGATAACAGAAGGTTTATTTCAAGGAGCTTTTGATACGCTAAAAGAGAATGGAGTAATCAAAGAGAATATTGTTCGTTGGAATGTTCCTGGAAGTTTTGAGCTTATCTATGCCTGCAAGAAAATGCAGCAAAGCTATGATATGCTGGATGCTATTATTGCTATTGGAAGTGTGATTGAAGGAGAGACCAAACATTTCGATTTTGTTTGCCAAGGGGTGACTCAAGGTATCAAAGATCTAAATGTTCTACATGATATTCCTGTAATATTTTGTGTTCTTACAGATCAAAATATGCAGCAAGCCATAGACCGTTCTGGCGGTAAATTTGGAAATAAAGGCTCCGAGGCTGCAATTACAGCAATAAAAATGGCTCAACTTCGTATTGACGCAAAATTTTAATTACCCCAACACTTCGGTATTATTCTTGTTCCTTTCATTTTACTTAAAGGAGCTTTCAATTCTCTCGCATTTTAAGTAAATTTGAAATTATATTAAGAAACAACGAGTATTTTGAAGATCAGTCTCTATAAATCCAGAAAGAACACCCGCTATAATTACACTCCTCGTTATTATAAAGGCAAGGATACCGGGAATATTTATGACTTCGACTCAAAATTCGCCAAATACAAAAACACAACTAACTCTATAGATTTTGGTTCTCAGTGGGCAGATGCTCGCAGTGCAAGTAGAACCAGAGGAAATCGGGAGATCAATAAACGAGTGATCCTGATCATCCTCGCCCTAATCTTAATTTTCTTGTGGATCATAGACTTCGACTTATCCATTTTTTCGAACTAGTTTTAAATGAATGATGTAATACATCTACTGCCAGACCATGTGGCTAATCAAATTGCTGCGGGTGAAGTGGTACAAAGGCCTGCATCTGTAATTAAAGAATTGTTGGAAAATGCCATAGATGCACAGGCGTCCAATATTCGAGTATATATTAAAGAAGCGGGAAAGATTCTTATAAATGTGATTGATGATGGGCTTGGAATGAGCATCACAGATTCCAGACTTAGTTTTGAACGCCATGCTACTTCTAAAATTAAAGCTGCTGAAGATATTTTTCAGTTGCAAACAAAAGGATTTCGTGGAGAAGCTTTAGCTTCTATCGCGGCAATTGCTCATGTAGAGCTCAAAACAAGACGGGAAGAAGATGAAGTTGGGACTTGTATTAAGATTGAAGGCAGCCAAGTAACATCTCAAGAGGTTTGTGTAACAGCAAAAGGAACTTCTATAAGTGTAAAGAATCTTTTTTATAATATTCCGGCTAGACGAAATTTTCTAAAATCGGACACTGTTGAAACAAGACATATCATAGATGAATTTCAGCGAGTGGCATTAGCGCATCCGGCAATAGCATTTTCCTTGGTTCATAATTCTAGTGAACTATTCAATCTTCCTGCTTCCAATTATCGCCAACGTATTATCAATATTCTAGGTGGCAAGACCAACGAGAAATTGGTTCCAGTAAATGAAGAAACCGAAATATTAAGTATTTCTGGATTTGTGGGAAAACCTGAATACGCTAAACGCACTCGCGGAGAACAATTCTTTTTTGTGAATGATAGGTTTATTAAAAGTCCGTATTTAAATCATGCAGTAAGTGCTGCATTTGAAGGCTTGCTTAAGGATAAAGCTTATCCTACCTACTTTTTATACCTTCAGGTAGATCCTAAGAGCATCGATATAAATATTCACCCTACAAAGACAGAAATAAAGTTTGATGATGAGCATGCTTTATATGCAATTTTGAGAAGTGCTATAAAACATAGTTTAGGCCAGTTCAATGTTGCTCCAGTTTTAGACTTTGAAAGAGATCCTAATTTAGATACTCCTTATGAATATCAAAATAAATTGGCGTCTACCCCACAAGTAGAAGTAGATAGAAATTTTAATCCTTTTAGAAGTGATTCTTCAAGCTCATCTGGATTTAGAAGCAATTATAAAAAAGAATCTTCCAGTTGGGAAAGTTTATATACCGGATTGCAGTCTGAAACTATTGGTGGTGATATAGATGTTCGTCAGATAGAATTTGAAAGTGAAGAGGTAACAGGAAATTTATTTGGAGCTACAAAAACCGAGGAGGCACAAAGTTCCACTTTTCAGTTAAATAAAAAATTCATCATTAGCACTCTCAAAAATGGAATGCTGGTTATAGATCAGCATAGAGCGCATACAAGGATTCTATATGAAGAACTTTTAAAAAGCATAACCGTCTCTGCAGCAGTGAGTCAGCAATTGTTATTTCCTTTGATACTTCAGTTCAACGTTCAAGAAATAGAATTGCTAAAAGGCATCAAAGATTCGCTGGAACAAACAGGATTTATATTTTCTGAGATCACTTCAAGTTCAGCAGAGATTATTGGAATTCCAACTTCAATTTCAGAAAGTGAAGTTGAAATGTTACTGGAGCAATTGCTCGCCGATTTTCAAAATGAAGTGCCGGAGAATAATTTTTCTCATACAGATCTGCTAGCAAAATCTTTAGCAAAAAGCATGGCAGTTAAATCTGGTAGCTTATTAAACAACATAGAACAGCAGCATATTGTAAATGGATTATTTGCTTGTAAAGAGCCAAGCCTAACACCGTTTAACAAGCCTGTATTTATTACCTTGCCGGTGGAAGAACTGGAAAAAAAATTCATGTAAATGGGAAGAATTACCGATACGATTAAAGTACTTATAATAATAAATGTTATCTTCTTTGCTGGAACAATGCTAGTTGGTGATCAAGTTTACCAACTTTTTTCCTTATGGTTTTTCCAAAATGATAATTTTGGAATCTGGCAGGTAGTTACGCACATGTTCATGCATGGTAGTTTTATGCATATCCTTTTTAATATGTACGCATTGTGGGCCTTTGGAAGTCCTATAGAACAAATGTTAGGAAAGAATAAATTTATTTTCTTTTACTTTTCCTGCGGAATTGGGGCTGCAATAATTCACTCTTTGGTTAACTATTATCACGTTGAATCTGGTTATAATGCTTTATTAGAGGCAGGGATGAATCCGGGGAACATTCAGCAATTATTAGAAACAGGGCAGTATAATACTTCTATTTTAGACTCGGTTTCAAAAGATACATTAGAAAGTATGTTTACGGCTTATAATACTCCAGCAGTTGGAGCATCTGGAGCAATTTATGGAGTTTTAGTTGCTTTTGGTATGTTATTTCCAAATGTTGAATTATTTTTACTATTCGTACCGATTCCTATAAAGGCGAAAATATTTATCCCAATTTTAATTGCGATCGATCTATTTTCTGGGGTTACTGGATACTCCTTGTTTGGTGGAGGAATAGCTCATTTTGCTCATGTTGGAGGTGCCCTATTTGGGTTTATAATGATGTGGTATTGGAAAAAGAATCAGTTTGAACAAAATAGGTGGAACTAATGAGTCCTTTGGATAAAATTAAATTTAAAATGCAAACGGCATCAGTGGTAGAAAAACTGATAGCTGTGAACGTTGTTGTTTTTATACTTTTTTTCCTGTTTAAAACCATTGCTTTTCTTTTTAACCTACCATCTGATTTTATAACTGAATGGTTAGTTTTTCCGAAGGAAATTGGAGAATATATTTTTAAACCTTGGTCTATTATTACCTATTCCTTTATCCATTCTGGAATCTGGCATATTCTATCTAATATGCTTATTTTGTATTACGCGGGCATCTATTTTCTTACTTATTTTTCTTCAAAAAAATTATTGACCTTTTATTTCTTAGGAGTAATTATAGGTGCATTAGTTTATATGTTAAGCTATAACCTATTTCCAGCATTTGAAGCAACAGGAAATTCCTATTTAGTGGGTGCCTCTGCTGGAGTTATGGCAGTATTGGTTGGAGTTGCTACCAAAGTGCCGGAAATGCGCATTCGATTAATGTTTATTGGTGCTATAAAATTCTGGTATATCGCTGCGTTTTTAGTGCTGATAGATATTATACAGATCCCATTTGGAAATGCAGGGGGACATTTTGCCCATTTAGGAGGGGCCTTGTTTGGATATATGTACACCAAGCAACTAAATAAAGGGAATGATATTGCTAGCGGTTTCGAGAATTTCATGGGTGGATTTTTTAATCTCTTTAGTTCTACTACAAAGTCTAAACCTAAGATGAGGACTGTTTACAAAAAAACAGGCGCTAGTCCTTATAAAGCAAAAGTTGCACCGATCAATAAAAACGAAAAGCAGCAAAAGATAGACTCAATTCTAGATAAGATAAGCACCAGTGGTTATGATAGTTTGACCAAGCAAGAGAAAGATTTTTTGTTTCATGCGGGTAAGGATAAGTAAATGAAAAATTTAAGCTTGCTGGATAAATTAATATTTATCCTCAATTCCATAATGGCGTTTGCCCTTTTGCTTTCCTATTTGTTGCCATATGTACCACCCAAGACCTTTCCGCTTTTAGCTGTTCTTAGTTTAGGTGTTCCATTACTCATCCTGGGTAATTTTATCTTTTTGATATTTTGGGCAATCCGGTTAAAGAAACAGCTATTACTTTCCCTTATTGTACTTGTATTAGGTTTCAATTATGTGCTTTCCTGGATCCAGTTCTCTAGTGATCCTGAAATCCAAGGCACTCAAAGCTTATCGCTTATGAGTTACAACGTGAGGATGTTCAATGCCTATAAATGGGTAGATGACAAAGAGATCCCAAAGAAAATCACAAATTTTATTTCTGAAAAAAATCCAGACCTAATTGCAGCGCAGGAATATTTTGTTGGTGTTGCCGGAATGATTAAAACCTATCCTTATCATTATATAAAATTGAAAGATGGAGGGTCTGAATTTGGGTCTGCAATATTCTCTAAATATCCAATAATCAATCAATATTCCTTGGATTTCCCAGAAGATGGGAACAACAATGCCATTTTTGTAGATATTGTAAAAGATAAAGATACTTTGCGAATTTTTAATGTGCATTTCCAATCCTTGAATATCAAACCGGAAATAGACGATCTTCAGAAAGAAGATTCAAAAAAGTTGTTTGGTAGAATTGGATATGGATTTAAACTACAGCAAAAACAAGCAGAATTTATGATGGCAGAGGTGGATAAATCACCTCACAAAACAATCATTCTTGGCGATTTTAATAATACCGCATTCTCTTACATCTATAAACTGGTAAAAGGAGAAAGGTTTAAGGATGCTTTTCGAGAGGTTGGAACCGGGTTTGGACAAACCTTTAACCTTAGTTATTTTCCTTTGAGAATAGATTTTATAATGATAGATAAAGGTTTGGTGGTTCAAACTTTTGAAGTATTTCCTATAGAACTATCAGATCATTATCCTGTTTATTCCAACATTAGCTGGTAGAATTTTTTCAAAAAGATTTCAAATACTCTAGACTGTTTGGCCCTTCATTAAAGAGAAGATCTAAAACACATAAATTGGATAGAAAACCATGCTTTTCCTGAAACACTTGTATGTATTCTGGAATACCTGTAGATATTTTAGCATTGCTTAATTTGCGAAGATCTAATTTATCCTTAGGAACTTTTTCATATTCTGATGTTTTTTCAAAATTTAGATCCATTTGGAGGCATTCTATAAGCGTTCCAAAACAAGCATAATTAAACTCGTATAAAAGATCATATTCAGTATTGAATAAAGGAGCAAGTTCATCTTCGTAGAATTCAAAGAAAGGAGAAGTTTGATAGGCGGTTTTTAATGATCTCCAATGAACTTTCTGCCATTTTTCATCACTGTCTATCTTCACTTCAGTATACTTCTGATGTACTTTAACCTTTTTCTTAGGTAAATGCTTAATAGGAATATTTAAACTTAACTTACCGTTTGTGCCATAGATATACATGCGATTACGATAGGTTTGTTTTTGGTAATTGTCTTCCTGTTCTATCCAAATTTTATTGGCGTTTACGATTGCCGAAAATTGCGTGATAGGGCCAAAGTATGGAAGACTAATTAGAACATCATTCATTAGAAAAAATTAAACGGACTATGAATCTTTTTTCTTCTTTTTAAAGAAATTGTACCCAAACAGTGCTAAAAGACCAATCAAGAAATATGGCAAATAGGAGGTAGGCTCATTATCACCGGCTACTGTGGTGAATAAACGCTCCCACCTGATCTTGTTCATAATTCCATTTCCATTGGTATCCCAGCTAAACCAAACAAATACCGGTTTTCCAACAACATGGTTCTCCGGAACATATCCAAAATAACGGCTATCCAGACTGTTGTGACGATTATCTCCCATCATCCAGTAATAATTCTGTTGGAAGGTGTACGTTTCAACAGGACTGCCATTCAGCAACACCTGCGTGCCGTTTACGCTTAACTTGTTATTAATTCCTAGTTCCGATCCTTCATATACTTCTATTAGTCTTTTATAGAATGGTAAAGTTTCCAGAGTTAACTTAGTGGACGCTCCTTTCTTCGGAATAAATATTGGACCTAAATTATCTTTATTCCAAGATAAATCTTTGGATTTCGGAAATAAACCTTGCTCCTTATTTCCAGCAGAATCAATTATGCGTTCTAAGGTAGCAACGTTTGGATGATTCTTAAATTTTTGATAAGCCTCGTCAGTAAGATTTATAACAAACCTCTTAGAAATTTGATCGTATCTGTAAGGATCTGTTATGTCATAACGTTCATATAAATAGTAAGGATCAAAAGCTTTTCCCTTAGAGGTTCCTAAATAGTTATACTGAAGTTTTGCTCTGCCTGGTAATTTTAAAGGTTCAGAATTAATATAGATCTTTCCATCTACAATTTTTAGAGAATCTCCCGGAACACCTACGGCACGCTTCACATAATTGGTTTTTTTGTCTATTGGTTTATAATAATATTTATCGGTTTTTGTCATATACCTCATAGTATCTACCGGCCAGTTAAAAACTACAATATCTGAGCGTTCTATATCCTCAAAACCAGGAAATCTAAAATATGGGATCTGCGGAAATTCTAAATAGGATTTGGTGTTAATTACAGGAATGGTATCATGAACCATTGGAAAAGCCACTGCCGTTAAAGGAGTTCTCGCGCCATAATGAAATTTGCTAACAAATAGAAAATCTCCCACTAAAAGGGTTTTTTCTAAGGATGACGTTGGTATTGTAAATGGCTGAATTATGTAGGTGTGTACTATGGTTGCGGCAATTACAGCAAATAGGATAGAACTTATCCATTCTCCGGCTGCAGTTCTCGGGTGTAAACTTCTATCTTGGATATAAGTTACATCTGCCATGTAGTTTACATAGTAGATGTAAAATCCTAAAGTAACAACTACTAAAATAGTATCTATCAAACTGTGCTTACCAAAACTCCTAATGGTTTCTACCCAGATAACAGGGAACATGATCAGGTTTACAATAGGCACAAATAGAAGAATTGTCCACCACCATGGGCGGTGGATGATCTTCATTAGAATTACAGCATTGTAAACTGGTATTGCAGCCTCCCATGCTTGTCGTCCCGCTTTTACATATAATTTCCAAGTTCCTAAAAAATGAATAACCTGAATGATCAGGAAAAACAAGAACCACTGCGTAATAGTCATATATAATCTGTTTAGGGTATAAGTATCCTATTTAAGTATCCTGTTACATTTATTTAGGTCAAATTCTTGAGTACATTCTTCATCGAAAACACTCCTTTTTTATCTAAAATCCATTCTGCAGAAATTATAGCCCCAAGAGCAAATCCTTCTCGGGAATGCGCTGTATGCTTAATTTCTATAGAATCTATTTCCGAATTATAGGATACTGTATGAGTTCCGGGAACATTTTCTTCTCTTTTTGCGGTGATTGGAATTTCATGGTCCTCTGCATGATCTAACTGCCAGCCTTTTTTTCTTGAATTAGAAATTATTTGCTGCGCTAAACTTATTGCGGTTCCGCTGGGAGCGTCTAATTTTTGAAGATGATGAATTTCTTCAATTGCTACAGAGTAATTCTGAAAATTATCCATCATTCTAGCCAGTTTCTCATTTAGTTCAAAAAATAGATTCACACCAATACTAAAATTGGAAGCATATAGAAAGGAAGCATTTTCTGCTTCACATAATTTTACCACATGCTCATATTTATCCAACCAACCAGTTGTACCAGAAATTACAGGAAGATTATTTTTAAAACATGTTTTTATATTATTGAAAGCAGCAGTGGGAACGCTAAAATCAATAGCAACTTCGGCATCAGAAAGATCAGTATTTTCAATATCTGAGTTTATCTTATGTGAAATACTATGGCCACGTTCTAGTGCTAGTCGTTCAATGGTTTTTCCCATTTTTCCATAACCTAAAAGTGCGATCTTCATAATTAGAAGTTATAATTTAAAGACAATCCATAACGTGCCTTCCCAGAGAATTCATCAAAATTCATTGCTGGTTTAAAGCTTAGATCTTCATTTACATTGAATTGTTGCAAGTGCGCATCTACGTTAGCATCTATAATATTCAAAATATAAATTCCTGCTGTAACCAATAAGGATATTTCTTTATTGCGCTGATAGAATTTTTGAGCTCTTATTAAAGCATCTGTTGAAACTCTTGGATTTTCAGGATTCACAAAGAATTCATCATCTTCAAAACCTGCAAGTCTTCGTTTATAGGCATTGCGATATCTATCATATTGTTTATCGTTATCCAGATAAAAATATATACCTACTCCAAGTCCTGCATATGCAATTGGGATCTTCCAGTACTTCCCATTGTACGCCTGTCCTAGTCCAGGTAAAATAGCTGAGAAAAATGCAGCTTTAGCAGGAGCTAGGGGATTATATTCTTTATAATCCTTTTTGGTTTCTACAATTGTATCTTGATTTGTTTTAATCTGCAAACTATCTTTTTGGGCCACTACCAAAGTAGTCACCATAAAAAATAAAAAAGCAGATAAAAGATACTTAAGATTCACCCTTGATCATTTTTTTAATTCTATTAAAATCTTCTTCTGAAGTAAATGGGATTATAAGCTTTCCTTTTCCTTTTGAAGCGATCTTAATATCTACCTTGGCCCCAAGATACTCAGAGAATTCTTTGATACCTTTTTTATAATCCTGAGAAAGATTGGGACTTTTTGAAGCAGTTTTTTTAGGTTCTCCTCCTGCCAATTCACGCACTAATTTCTCGGTATCTCTAACAGATAAGGAACGCTCTAGAATCTTCTCGTAAATATCCAACTGAATTTGTGGATCTTCAATATTAATAATTGCTCTCCCATGACCCATAGATAAAAACCCATCTCTCATTCCTGTTTGAATGATTGGGTCTAGCTTCAACAATCTCAAATAATTTGCAATTGTAGATCTATTTTTACCAACACGATCGCTTAATTGTTCTTGTGTCAGGTTGATTTCGTCTATCAATCTCTGGTAAGAAAGTGAGATCTCAATAGGATCTAAGTCCTGGCGTTGGATGTTCTCAACCAATGCCATTTCCAAAGACTCCTGATCGTTTGCAATACGTATGTAAGCAGGAATAGTTTCCAGACCTATTAATTTTGAAGCTCTAAACCTCCGCTCTCCTGAAACTAATTGAAATTTATTGAAATCGAGTTTCCGAACAGTAATTGGTTGGATAACTCCAAGTTCTCTTATAGAAGATGCCAGTTCCCTTAATGATTCTTCATTGAAACTCGTTCTTGGCTGAAATGGATTCACTTCAATTGAAGTAAGTTCCAGTTCAACAATATGACCAACAAGTTTATCGGCATTTTTATCTTCCGCAGATTTTATATCGTGATCGGGATCTTTCAGAAGGGCTGAAAGTCCGCGGCCTAAGGCTTGTTTTTTGGTAGCTTTCGCCATCGTTTAACTATTTTTCTTAATTATTTCATGTGCCAGACTCAAATAATTACTGGCTCCTTTACTGGCAGCATCATAATTTATAATGCTTTCCCCATAACTAGGGGCTTCACTTAAACGCACGTTTCTCTGAATGATTGTGGTAAATACCATTTCGTTGAAATGCTTCTGAACTTCCTCTACCACTTGATTAGAGAGTCTTAATCTGGAGTCGTACATCGTCAACAAAAGTCCTTCAATATCCAACTTATCATTATGGATCTTTTGTACACTTTTTATGGTATTCAAAAGTTTTCCAAGACCCTCTAGTGCAAAATATTCACATTGAATAGGAATGATAATAGAATCTGAAGCCGTTAAGGCATTTAGAGTTAGTAGGCCTAAAGAAGGCGCACAATCTATTAGGATATAATCGTAACTATCTTTTAAATGGGTGATAGCTTTTTTTAACATGTATTCCCGCTCATCCTGATCTACCAATTCTATTTCTATAGCAACCAGGTCTATATGTGAAGGGATGATATCTAAATTTGGAGAACTAGTCTTTATTATGGCTTGTTCTGCCTTGCAAGAATGTTCTAAAAGTTGATAAGTTCCAAATTCTACAGCTTCTACATCTATCCCTAAACCAGAGGTTGCATTGGCTTGAGGATCTGCATCAATTAGTAATACCTTTTTTTCAAGAACTCCCAAGGAAGCCGCTAAATTTACTGAAGTAGTAGTTTTACCAACACCTCCTTTTTGGTTTGCAATAGCAATGATTTTACCCATTAATTGTATTCTATTTTAGAAGGTAAAAATACAATTTATTATAGGTTAATAAAATGATTTTGTTAACAGCTTCTATTTTAATAATTGTTAAGAATTAGTTTTTTTAGATCTGATCATAGCTTCCAACTGATCCCACATTTCCTCCGGAATTGCTTCCAATAAATTGAATTGTCCAGCTCCTTTTAGCCATTCTCCTCCATCTATGGTGATAACTTCCCCATTTATATAAGCAGAAAAATCTGATAGCATATAAGCAGCCAAATTTGCCAATTCTTGGTGTTCTCCAACTCTTTTTAAGGGAACTTTTTTAGCAAGATCGAATTTTTCTTTTAAATCCCCTGGTAATAATCTATCCCAAGCTCCTTTAGTAGGAAAAGGTCCTGGCGCAATAGCATTAGATCTAATTCCATATTTCGCCCATTCTACAGCCAAGGATCGTGTCATAGCTAAAACCCCTGCTTTTGCAGTAGCACTGGGTACCACATAAGCAGATCCTGTCCAGGCATAGGTAGTTACAATATTTAAAATAGTTTTATCTACCTCTTTTTTATCTATCCAATGCTTTCCAAAAGCAAGGGTACAGTTCTTACTTCCTTTTAGAACAATATCTATAATAGTATCGAAGGCATTTGCACTTAATCGCTCGGTAGGAGATATGAAATTCCCTGCTGCATTGTTCAATAAAGAATCTACTTTTCCAAATTTGGATACAGTCGCTTCCAACATAGCTTCAACTTGATCATAATGACGAACATCACACTGCACTGGTAAACAGTTTCCACCGGTTGCTGCTTCTAATTCTCTTGCAGTATTCTCTAATTTTTCCAGATTTCTGGAAGTTATTGCCACATTGGCTCCTAGCTCCAAGAAATAACTGGTCATCGCTTTTCCAAGTCCGCTACCACCACCCGTAACAACTATTGTTTTCCCTTTCAAGGCATCGTCACGAAGCATTTTTTTAGTATAATCCATGTTTTGTAGTATTTAGTATTTAGTATTTAGTCTTCAGTTGGCAGTGCTTATTCATTAGATTTTGATTTAATCAGTGTACTGCTAACTGTGACGGCATACTTTTTATTTACTTAATCTAATAATATTTCTAAAAGCTGAATTGCAGCTTCACTTATCTTTGTTCCGGGTCCAAAAACAGCAACTGCACCGGCATCAAATAAAAATTGATAATCTTGAGATGGAATAACTCCACCAACAATCACCATAATATCTTCTCTGCCATGCTTTTTTAGTTCTTCAATTACCTGTGGCACCAAGGTTTTGTGTCCAGCAGCCAAAGATGACACTCCTAAAATATGAACGTCATTTTCCATAGCTTGTTTTGCAGCTTCTGCAGGAGTTTGGAATAAAGGTCCAATATCCACATCAAAACCAAGATCTGCATAACCTGTAGCGACAACTTTTGCTCCACGATCGTGCCCATCTTGTCCCATTTTTGCGATCATGATACGAGGACGTCTTCCATCTTGTTCCGCAAATTTATCGGCTAGCTCTCTTGCTTTTATAAAGGATACGTTGTCTTTCATCTGTTTTGAATATACGCCACTAAAGGTTTGGATTTTCGCTTTATATCTTCCGTAAACATCCTCTAAAGCATCGCTGATCTCTCCTAAGGTAGCTCTTTCTCGAGCTGCAGATACTGCTAATTCAAGCAAATTCCCATCCTTGTTTTTGGCTGCACTAGTCAAAGCTTCTAAGGCTGAAGTCACTTTTCCTTGATCTCTGCTTTCTTTTATTTGCTTCAACCTTTCTAGTTGTTGTAATCTAACTGTTTGATTATCTACTTCTAAGGTTACTAGCGGATCTTCCTTTTCTAATCGATATTTGTTATTTCCGACAATAATATCGGTCTCGCTATCTATTCTAGCTTGCTTATTTGCCGCAGCTTCTTCTATTCGCAACTTAGGAATTCCAGCTTCAATGGCCTTGGTCATTCCACCCAATTCTTCTACTTCCTCAATCAGCTTCCATGCTTTTTGAGCTATTTCATAGGTTAAGCTTTCTAGGAAATAACTTCCCGCCCAAGGATCCACGGTTTTGGTGATATTTGTTTCTTGTTGTAGATATAACTGTGTGTTTCTGGCAATTCTTGCAGAAAAATCGGTGGGTAATGCAATTGCTTCATCAAGAGCATTTGTATGTAACGATTGTGTTCCTCCAAATGCTGCTGCTGCCGCTTCTATACAGGTTCTGGCAACATTGTTAAAAGGATCTTGCTCTGTTAAACTCCAGCCACTTGTTTGGCAATGTGTTCTTAAAGCTAAAGATTTCTCACTTTTCGGTTTGAATTGTTTTACCAATTTGGCCCATAGCATTCTGGCTGCTCTCATTTTGGCGATCTCCATAAAATGATTCATTCCAATAGCCCAGAAAAAAGAAAGTCTTGGTGCAAAACTATCAATGTCCATTCCTGCTTCCAGTCCTTTTCTGATGTATTCTAAACCATCAGCCAAGGTATATGCTAATTCAATGTCACAAGTAGCTCCAGCTTCTTGCATATGATACCCTGAAATGCTAATGCTATTAAATTTCGGCATCTTTGCTGAAGTATATTCAAATATGTCAGATATTATTCTCATCGATGGCGTAGGAGGGTAGATATACGTATTACGCACCATAAATTCCTTCAAAATATCATTCTGAATAGTTCCAGATAATAAAGAAAGATCTACACCTTGTTCCTCTGCAGCAACAATATAGAACGCCATAATTGGAAGCACTGCTCCATTCATGGTCATAGAAACCGACATTTTATCTAGCGGGATCTGGTCGAAAAGGATCTTCATATCCTCCACTGAATCTATGGCAACTCCAGCTTTTCCAACATCTCCCACCACGCGTTCATGATCACTATCATATCCTCTATGCGTTGGTAGATCGAAAGCTACAGAGAGTCCTTTCTGGCCTCCAGCTAAATTTCTTCTGTAAAAAGCATTGCTTTCTTCAGCAGTAGAAAAACCGGCATATTGGCGAATGGTCCAAGGTCTTTTAACATACATGGTACTATAAGGTCCACGTAAATAAGGAGCTATTCCCGCAGCAAAATTTAAATGTTCTGCTTCTTCAACATCACTTTTTGAATACACTTTTTTAAGCGGAATATCTTCCGCTGTCATAAAAGAGCTATCCGAATTGCTATTCGAAAAACTGAGAGAAGCCTTTTTCTTAAGTTTAATATGTTGAAGATTTTTTCTAGACATTGTTTTGTATGCTTGTTGCTTACTGTTCTGTTTTCAATCTTTCCTGTTCAGTTTTTTCTGAAAGGCGTTTTTCTAGAATTGGCTGAAGCAAGGTTTTTCTAGGATTCATTTTTAGAAAAGGATATAATTCCAAGTCATTTGCCATTCTATCATCTGGATTTTGGAATTTGTTGGTTCCAATTAGGGTGATCTTTCCTGAATCAAAAAGTTCCTGTTCCTTTGCAGCACTTTCAGCGATCTTTCGTTGAATAATGCCTTCTTTCAGCTGCTTTAAAAATCCGCCACCATTTTCTATCTCCTTAAAGATTTCCAAAGCTTTTTCTGAGAATTGCTGTGTAAGTGTCTCTAAATAATAAGCCCCATCTGAAGCATTTGAAACCTTATCGAAATAACTTTCATTTTTCAGCACTAATAACTGATTGCGAGCAATCCTGTCTCCAAACTCATTGTTCTTATGGTAAATGGCATCATAAGGAGAATTATAAACTTCATCTGCACCACCTAAAACCGCACTCATACTTTGGGTAGTAGTTCTCAGTAAGTTCACATTATAATCATATACAGTTTTATCTCTTTTTGAAGGCTGGGCTAAAATGTTGCATTTTTCAGACATCTCATATTCTGAAGCTAAACTTGCATATAATAATCGAAGAGCTTTGATTTTTGCAATTTCAAAGAAGTAATTGGATCCTGTAGCAGTTAGAAACTGAAGCTGAACTTTAGTTTTGATATTTTCTTGATTATGAAAATGATTTAAATATTCGTTAGCATGGGCTAACGTATAGGCCAATTCTTGTGGGATGGTAGCTCCTGCATTCTGATACAAGGTAGCATCTACGCTAATTACAGATTTAAAACCTTCAGCTTTCCCAACTATTTTGTTCAAGATCTCATGATCCTTTTTCAGGTCATGATACCAATTTCCAGAACGTGCAAGATTTCCAATAGGATCTATTTGTAATCTTATTTTATGATCTTTTCCGGCTAAAAAAGTTACTATTTTATTGAAGAATTCTTCAGAAAGAAATTCAAAAGAAAGATAAATAGGGGTAGAGCCAAGTTCGATATCCTTAAATAGAATATGGTAATCGATATTTTCAGAAGAAATAACAAACCATAAACTTTCAGCTCCTTTTTTTAATACTTCCAGTGCCTTTTTATTGCTTTTTATATCTGATGCCACATAGATCTTTTCGCAAACATTCCAAGAAGTAGGATTTGTAACAGCAATAGGATCATTTATATCTTCAGCATTATAAAAGGGTTTTACCGAAATTCCATCTTTACTATGAAAAATAAGTGTTTCATTATAATCTGCTCCTTTCAAGTCGAATTGAATTTTCTGCTTCCATTCCTTGGCAGAAACTTCATGAAATTCGTTGAATAAGGTGTAACTCATAATAGCTATTTTAATTTAATTCGTGAAATCAAAAGTTACTTACTCTAGGGTATCGTAATGAATGATAAAAATATCTTCATCGGCTCTTTTCATGTAATAATGCTGCCTGGCGTAGCTTTCTAATTCAAACGAATCATTAAGTTTTTCTATGATTGTTTTGTCCTTCGAGATCTCCTTTTGGTAATATTCTTTATTTACCTGAAGTTTATCTACTTCTTCATTTAGCTCTCGATGGATAAGCCAAGAGTTACCGTCTAAAAAAAGCATCCAACCCCCAAAAATGAGCAAGATCAGCACATATTTATTGCTGATGAACTTGAACCATTTTTTACTGCGAAGCTGCTTTAGTTTCATAGGTTTTAAAGATACAAAATTATGCCAATCTGTCCTTGATGATTGTTTGAACGATATCTATAGCAACATTGTTATATCTATTTGTTGGAATAATGATATCTGCAAATTCTTTTGTAGGTTCAATAAATTGCTGATGCATAGGTTTTAAGGTGGTTTGGTAACGCCAAAGCACTTCATCCAAATTTCGACCGCGATCGTTAATATCTCGTTTCAATCTTCTAATTAAACGCTCATCGCTATCTGCATGCACATAAATCTTTATATCGAACATATCGCGAATATCTGCATGAGTAAGAATAAGAATACCTTCTACAATGATCACTTTTTTAGGCTGAATAGTTACAGTTTCTCCTGTTCTATTATGTTCTTTAAATGAATATACTGGTTCTTCGATAGAATTCCCGCTTTTTAATTCTCTAAGATGAGAAACTAACAGATCAAAATCGATGGATTTAGGATGATCAAAATTTATCTTAACACGTTCTTCCAAAGATAAATTAGTAGTGTCTTGATAATAAGAATCTTGAGAAATAACGGCTACATCTTCATTCTTTAATTCTTCAATGATCTGACTAACAACAGTAGTTTTTCCACTACCGGTACCACCGGCTATTCCAATAATAAGCATCTTCCTTTTTTTGGCAAAGTTAATTATTAGTTTGAAATAGGGGAGAAGTGCATCATTTTTATTGAATTTTAGATTTGCCCTTATGTAATTTTAAAAAGTATAGTTTAAAGTCTTATTTGGTGATGGCTTTCACATCTTCCTCGGTCACTTCTTTTTTAAAGGTGTTCCCCCAAGTATTGGAAATATAATTCATCACATCTGCTACTTCTTGATCACTTAATCCTTGAGCGGCCATAGCATTATTGTAGTTTTCACCATTCACCACGATAGGTCCAGATAAACCATATTTTATCGCTTTAAGGCTTTCTGTTCTTTTATCTGTTAACCAATCTGATCCCGCTAGAGGTGGAAAATTTCCGGGGATTCCTTTTCCACTTGGCAAATGGCAAGTTACACAAAAATTCGTGAACACTTCTTCTCCTCTTTTATAGCTTCCTGAAACTTTCTCTTGATTGGGAGAATCAGAAATGCTAATTTCTTCTGAGTTTGATGAAGATTCATCTTTCTTTTTATCTGAATTGCAAGCCACAAAAAGGCTTGCAGTAAATAATATAGGCAGTAGTTTCATAAATTATATTTTAGTTTCGGTGGCTATTAATTTTACTATTCCAAGACCTTCTATGGCTACATAGATAAACCCATCTGGCCCCTGTCTTACATCTCGCACTCTTCCAATTCCATCTAGCAGTCGTTCCCTTTTCACCACTTTTTCACCTTCAAGAATGTCTAGTTCTAGATATTGGAATTTAAGAGAACCAATTAACAAATTATTTTTTAAATGGGGATATTTATCTGAAGTTACATACAGCATTCCACTTGGAGCAATAGAAGGGATCCAGTAATAGATAGGATCTTCCATATCTGGTCGTGAAGTTTCTGAAGTAATAGAAGTTCCGCTATAGTTCTGTCCAAAAGTGACTACCGGCCACCCATAATTAGCGCCTTTCTTAATGATATTTATTTCATCTCCTCCTTTTGGGCCATGCTCGTGTACCCAAATTTCCCCAGTAGTTGGGTGAAGGATCATTCCCTGCGGATTCCTATGTCCATAACTAAAAATGGCCTTTTTGGCATTTGGTTCATCAACGAAAGGGTTATCGGCAGGAATACTCCCATCGTCATTTAACCTATAGATCTTCCCATTATCTCGGGTGATATCTTGCGGATTAATATCTCTTTCTCCTCGTTCTCCAGCTGAAAAATAAAGAAACCCTTCCATATCAAAGGCAATTCGAGATCCAAAATGTTGCCCTTTGTTAGTGTTTGGGGAAGCTTTATAAAGTACTTCCAGAGAAGTTAATTTATTATTTTGAAGCTTTGCTCTTGCTAAAGCAGTATTTCCGCCATTGGAATCACCTTCCTCCGAAGCGTAAGTAAAATAAATCCATCCATTCTGCTCATAATTTGGGTGCAATACAATATCCATTAAACCACCTTGCCCTCTGTTATAAACTTCGGGAACACCTGTGATTAGTTGTTTGGTTTCATCTTTAAATAGGAGCAATTCCCCACTTTTTTCTGTGATTAACAGGCTACCATCCGGAAGGAATGCCATTCCCCAAGGAATTTGCAGGTCGTTCACAATAGTTTCAAAAGTATAGGTATAATTACTCTCTTCTATGGTAGTATCTTTTTGCGCACAAGCCGTAAAAGTTAGAAGTAATATATTGAAAAATAAGAGATTGTATTTCATGAAGATGGATTTACTAATAAACTTAAAGAAAATTCAATGCAATTAATTGATTTATATTTTCAACTAAGATAAAAATAATTCATTTAAATTTAGATGGTTGTAGGTAGATTAAAACTAATTCTTATATTTGCAGCCGCTATGACGATAAGCACATGTTGCTTATTAATTAGATAACCATCGGGGTGTAGCGTAGTCCGGTTATCGCGTCCCGCCTCAGGCGGGAAGGTTGACGAAAGGTTAAATCCTAAAAAGATGTTTGTATAC